>JAGLUH010000031.1 GCA_023134875.1 Candidatus Zixiibacteriota bacterium | reverse complement strand
ATGTCGTTTCACCGCTTCCGGCCCGGCATTGTAGGCAACCAGCGTCAGCTCCAGCTTCTTGAACTGAACCAGCAGTGCGCGCAGATATTTTGCTCCGCCAAGCACGTTGGCCGCTGGATCAAAGCGATTGCGCACACCCATCTGCACAGCGATCGCGGGCATCAACTGCATTAATCCCACCGCACCCTTGCGCGAGACCGCTTTCGGATCGCCGGCTGATTCCTGCTTGATAACCGCACCGATTAGTCGCGGCGACAAACCGGTTTCCTGTGCCGCCCGCCTGATCTCGCTGTGGAAGCGACCGTAGGATGCCGGAGCGTGCCGTCGCAATGCGGGCGCCCGGCAAGCAGGCAACTGTAACCGTTCGTCAGCGCCATCGGCATCGATCCGTTCCGACAGATGCCGATAGAGCATGTCGCCGACGCCAAGCATACCGGTCTGCGCCAATTGACGCGACACTGCCTCGTCCGCCATCTCCAGCATTACATCCTTGCCGAAACCATTTTCCTGGTCGGTAAAGGATACGCGACGCATATTCTTGAGAAGCTGACTGATGAAAATCGCCTCGAACTCGCGTGTCGCCCGTCGCAGACGCAGGTGCTGTTGCTGTTGCGCGTTCTCCCCCACCGCCCCTTTCTCGCGGTAAATCCTGAGCGGCGCAGAATTGCCGTTTAGTTCAATCATAAGATGATCAGTTCCGCGCGCAATGCTCCCACTTGCTTGATGGCCTGGAAGATGGCGATGATATCACGTGGTGAGGCGCCGATGGCGTTCAAGGCGCTGGCGATTTCCGATATCGTGGAGCGTTCTGGAAAATGGACGATGCGCGCGTTTTCTTCGGTGACATTGATATAGGTATCCTTGGTCTCCACCGTCTTGCTATCGCTGAAAGGCGCCCGCTGACTGATCACCGGATAGGATTTGATCTCCACAGTGATGTTGTCATGCGCCAGGGTAACCGGCGCGATCGAGACATTGCCGCCGGCGACAATGGTGCCTGTCTTTTCATTAGTAACCACCCGCGCGCGGCTGTCGGGTACGATCTCGATATGCTCGATTGCCGAGATGAATCGAACCGTTCCCCCCGAGGTGCGCATCTCCTCAGACATCGTCACCGTCAGGGAGGCATCGTCAATCGCCGTCGCTGAAAGGGGATAGACATCGTTAATCGACTCTTCGATACACTGCACGGTCGTATAATCGGGATCGTAAAGGGAGAGACAAAGCACTCCCGGACTGGCATCATAGCGGGGCGGTTCCCGCTCCACCATGGCGCGGTTGAGAATCCGACCCACCATGGTGTAGTTGTTTACGATCTTGTTGTCACCGACCTAAACATTGAACCCGCCGATCGACATCGGCCCCTGAGCATAGGCGTATACTTCACCGCGGCGATCATGCAGCAGCATCATCAGCAGCGTTCTGTCTTCAAGAGTGCTGGCGTCGCCCAGGGAAGAGACGGTGACATCAAACTTATTGCCGATTCGAGCGCTGTAGGGCAGCTCAGCGGTGACCATCACCGCCGCCACATTCTTGACTTTCACCTTGTCACGCGGCACCGTAACGCCCATCCGCTGCAGCATATTGACCACCGATTGCACCGTGAATTCCGTACCCTTGCCGTCACCGGTGCCCGCCAGGCCGATCACTAGGCCGTAGCCGATAAGGTCGAGGTCGCCGTTGCGGCTGATGCCGGCGATGTCCTTGATCCTGACGTCGGCGTATGCTTCCATCAGCGAGAGGATGTTCACCAGCACGAAGATCAGGGCGATAAGCAGCAGCCACTTGATAAGTTTCATCTTGACTCCCTTAGAATATCCAGTTCAAAAGCCGAGTTATCAGGCCGGGCTTGGAACCCTGAGTTGACGGCCCCTTGCCGGTATAGGTTCTCTTGGCGTTGGCGATGTTATAGGAATAGATCGTGTTGTCGGGATTGATATCGGCGCGCCGCACTAGGCCGGTCAGCGACATTATCTCTTTCTCGAAGTTGATCTCAAGGATGCGGCTGCTCTCAATCGCCAGATCGCCATTGCGGCGCTGGGCGATCACCTCAACAGTCATTCTCCCCTTGATGCTTCCCTTGCGGCTGTTGGAGCCCTTGCCGTCATACTTGTTTGCGTTCTGAGCGTTGACATTAAACAGCGGGATAAAATCAAGCGGGCCGACACCAGGGCCGCCCCTAGTGGAAAAATCGCCGTTCTCTTCCGTTTTCATCTCATTGGAATTGGATGCCTTGGTATCTTCGAAGATGATCACCGTAAGCAGGTCACCGACCCGGTACGCCTTGGTATCGGTGAAAAGGGAACCTTCACCGCCGATGAAATTCGCTTTCAGAGAGATCGGCACCGCCAGCATGATCAATACCAGCAGCAACAGTATGATTGTCGCTTTCAGCAACCTACTTGATGACCCTGACTTCCTGTTCATCCTGTACCTCGGCCATAATGATTTTCCCGCTGGAGAGATTCTTTGCCTTAATAAGGTCGCCCTGCCCTCCTGCCTGCCTTGCTTCACCGGCGGCGGTCAGACTTAAGGGTCCCCGCTGGTATTGAATCCGCACCAGGTCGCCCCGCTTAACCACCTTCTGCTTGGCGATCATTGCCGCGGTTATCACGTGACCGCGAGCAATGGTGCGCGCGGCACACATCGCTTCAAACTCAGCGACTGAGATAGGCGGTCTGTCGCGCAGTTTGGTAACATCGCGTTTGCTCGTCTTAAACAGTTCCGCCCTCAGAAGCCGACCGCGCTTTATTCGTTCGTGGGCAACCAGCACTTCCTGAAAGATGCTGACGCGAACCGCCAGGTTGGCGCTTTTGAGCAGGCGGCCGCCCCGGTAGAACGAAACCTTGACCAGATAACTCCCCTGCGGCACGGCGCCGGGTAGTGGTTCGACCTTGAGGTAGTCATAGCCACCCCTGGGAACAGTTGTCGTGTTGGGGACGGTGATGACGTACTCATGCTTATCGTCGAGATAGTTCTCTCTTATCGCCTGCTCGACGTCGATATCCATCCTTCCGGCGGCAGCTTGCACCACCACCGGAAGGAGGATTAACCACAACATTGCAGCGAAGCGAGATGTTAGCACCATTTACCCGTTATCTTTTCAGGTTGTTCATCAGTGAACTCATATCATCGGCGGTCTGCACCACCTTGGAGTTGATCTCATAGGCGCGCTGGGCCACGATCATGTTCACGATTTCCATAACCACATCGACGTTGGATAGCTCCAGGTAGCCCTGCTGAATCTGTCCCAGACCCGATTCGGTCGGCGCACCGGTCAACGGCGTGCCGGAAGCAGGCGTCTCCTGAAACAGGTTGTGCCCGATCGCCATCAGACCGGCCGGATTGACAAAACGCGCCAGTTCGATCTGGCCGATTTCCACCGGATCATTGGAACCGACCTGAACCACCGACACCTTGCCGTCAAAACCAATCGCGATCGAGACCGCATCCTCCGGAATCGTTATCTCCGGTTGCATAAAAAAACCGTCCGAGGTGACTATCCGTCCTTCGCCGCTCAGCTTCAAGCTGCCGTCACGCGTATAGGCGGGAGTGCCGTCAGGCATTAACCCCTGGAAGAAGCCGTCGCCATCAATGTAAAGCGGACCCGTATCACTGAGCACCGGCTGTGAGTCGGAATTGACCAGTATGCCGTCCGGTGATATGGAAAAGGCGCCATTCCTGGTATAGGCCTCTCCTTCGGGCGTTTCGATCACAAAGAAACCCGGCCCCTCGATCGCCACATCAGGATCACGACCGGTCGATTCCAGGAAACCCTGACTGTAGTCGGTGTATCCTCCATCCAGCATCTCTACCTCCCAGGAGGTTGTCGTATTGTTCGCCTTTGTCTGTTCGTTCTTGACATATCTCAGAAAAATCGAATCCTTCTTAAACCCGGGGGTCTGAGCATTGGCGATATTGTTGGCTATCACCTCTTGAATCCGCATACGCGGCACCATCGCCGCTGCAGTCTTATGGATTCCTTTTATCATTTGGCCACTCCTCCGTAAAGCCATTAAGCAAGGGCTTTGCCAACTTGGCAGAGACAGAGTTGTGGCTATGCAAGTTCTTGTGTGTCAGGATATTCCGAGTATTGGTAATTGAGGTGGCGGTACCGTGAAATCAAGCTGATAAGAAAAAAATTCCGCCGGCAGGATATGAAATTTCTTACTAGGTATCGGCGTGCCTGCGTTTTGCCCGGTTGATCAGTTTATCCATCGCCTCGTGAAAATCAGCGTCAGCGATCGGTTCATTGTTGCTCTTTTGATAGAGGACACAGTCCATTTTGTAGCCGAAACACTGTAAATCTTCAGCTAAGTAGCAAACATCAACATATTTGTATCTTCATTTCGTTTTCTTCATGGTGACTTCTCTCCTC
>JAGLUH010000309.1 GCA_023134875.1 Candidatus Zixiibacteriota bacterium | reverse complement strand
ATTTTTTGTGCGTCCCTCGTGACCCGGCTAACACGGTCAGGTGTGGTAGGGTGGGTATCAAAGAAGCCGGGACGCCTCTGCTCCTCGGTGCGGAGTTGACTTTCCTGCTCTAAACGATCCAGGACCGGGGCCAGCGCCAGGGGATCATAGCCCGTTTGGGCGGAAAGTCTCTGTCCTAAACGGTCCGCCTCGAATTCATCTGCTCGACTGTGTTTTGCGATATACGCCGCACCCAGAGTATCAATGGGCGCATTAAGCAGAGCCCCGATATTCTGGCTGACCACCCTGCCGACGACTCTGCCCGGTAGGCTTAATAAGCTTGGCACTCTTTGTTTGGCCATCTGCCGGGCAATATGGCGGCGGCTGACGTGGATTACTTCATGGCCTATCACATTGGCCAGTTCATCCTCGCTATTCGTCAAAACCAGTAACCCCCGCGATACAAAGATGTAGCCACCGGGGACAGCAAAGGCATTCGGCTCGAACTGGTCCACGATCTGGAAAGAGTAATCAAAACGCTGATCGGTATGCGCGCGCACGAGCTGTTGCCCGATAGCATTTAGGTAAACCGTCATGTCCGCATCATCGACGATCCCAATCTGCTCAGCCACGAGCTGGGCGGTTTCTTGACCGAGTTTCCGATCCGCCTCAACGGACTGAAGAGTCAACTCACCCGGCCCGGTAACACAACGGGACAGAAAAATTCCCACCCCCAGTAGCATGAGAAAATAGATACAAAATCGTATATTCATCCGCTTTGCCATAGTTTTTCCTCCATGTCCATCCCGGGCTCAAAATGATAGTTCTTTAGCTATTCCCCATAAGCGGTCTCAGACAAGCCATTCGTAAAACCAGCAGCTTTTGCCAGAATGATCTGATTCTCTCCGCCGGCTCCTCGTCAGCGGTCCCCGGACTTCCCGCCCCCTCCTCAAGGGGACCCCGGTCTCCCACGGTTGGCTTACATTTGGCGACGGTAGGGCGGCTGGAATTCCCCACACTCCGTTATGATATCAATGCTAATGCAGTCCTCCCCGCATTTTTTCGGGTTGTATTTGAGTCCTACTACATCCAAATGTAATCAAAAAGAGAAAGATAAAGTGTATCACAAGAGCGAAGCGATAGTAATTCCTCATCGTGTCACCTCGTTTTCCGATGGGTAAGGATCCACCGCCAACTCGTATTCTCATTGTCTCTTCCCCGCGGAGAAGCCGAGTTCAGATGGAACAATTATACAATACTCCGGCAAGGCCTGACACCTCTGACGCGCTGTAGCATACTCGCAGGGATTCGGTCATTGATAAAGGCGGGTTCCCCTCTTTGTTTATCGTCTGGAAGACAGTGAAAATCCAAATTCCTATCAAGGCCTTTGATATGCCTGCTCCCAAACACGTATGAAGATCATGCCTGTATCTTGGCAACCAAAGAGGGCAAAGACTGATGTGCCTTTTCCGGCTATTGGGATCGCTTCTCAGAGGATTGGGTAATATGCACACCCACCAGTCGCGCAATCAGTACGGCCACGTAAAGCTGGCCGATGACTGCCTCCAGAAGGGAGAAGGAGCG
>JAGLUH010000308.1 GCA_023134875.1 Candidatus Zixiibacteriota bacterium | reverse complement strand
CTGGTGCCGATCGCCAAACAGACTGCGCCTGATTCGGTACTGGCCAACTTCAAGTATGCCTACGAACAACGCGACATCGACGTCTACGAAAACTGCCTTGACGAGGGATTTATCTTCAGCTACATCGACCAGGATCGCACCGGCCAGATCGAGCAGGTGGAAATACCACGTGACGGTCCCTCAGGTGACCTGACCCGCACCAGACGCCTTTTCATACTCTTTGACGAGATCAGGTTCGACACCTGGGTGCCGATCTTCGACCACACCACGGAACAACAGGGAGAAACCTGGGAGGTATGGCGGGTCTATTTCAATCTCTCAGTCAAAGACCTCGACGGCGATTATGGTTACGAATTTTACGAGGCGGTCGGTAATGCCGAGTTCAAATTCCGCCAGTCCCCCACCGACGGCCTCTACCGCATCATCTTCTGGGACGATAAATCCTACCAGTAGTCACTCTGCCTTACAATTGCGGTGCACCCACTGTCGCCAGTATGTAGTTCTCGGTATCGAAATACTTCCCTGCCACGCGGCTCACATCCTCTATTGTCACCTGCTGCAAGAGCGCCAGGAAATCATCCTCGTAATTATAACCTCGGCCCGTGAATAGACTGACTGCCATGTAGAAGGCCTGGTTGATCCGCGACAATCGCGCGGTAAGCATTGATCCCCAGATCGAATTGACCGCCAGTTCCAACTCCTCGGGTGTCACCGGTTCGTTTTTCATCTTTTCCATTTCCGCCAGCATCCCCGTCTTGGCCCTGGCGAAATTCTCGGTGCCGGTTCCCATCGAGGCGGCAAACCAGCCAAAGTTGCGGTCGAAGGTGACACCGGCGCCGACTCGATAAGCGAGCCCTTCCTTCTCGCGCAGGTTTTCCGCCAGCCTTGACGAGAGGATATCGACAGCTACTCGCAACGACACTGCATCGGTATCGCTCGCCGCACAAGCCGCACCACCAAGATAGAGATAGGCCTGCTTTTTCTTCATCGGCATATTCTCAGTCACCTCGCCGTTGGCTGCAACCGGCGGAGTGATCTCGGTCTTAAAAAAATCGGCCGGCTCCATACCGCCAAAAGCGTCGGTAATCTTCTGATACATTACTTCCGGATCGAGGTTGGTAACGACAGACAGAATCAGATTATTCGGCGCATAGAAGCGGCGATGATGTTCAGTTAGGTCGACGGCGGTGATTGTGCCGATGCTTCGCCTGGTGCCGGTTATCGGTCGGCTATAAGGGCTGCCGGCGAACATAAGTTGATAGAACAAGTCGCGCGCCTGCTGGTAGGTTGATCCCGATTTCATCCCCAGTACCTGCATCATCCGACCGCGTACCTTCTCCACTTCCGACTCCGGAAAGGTTGGGTTGATAATCATCTCGGCGAGCAGCGCGATGCCGTCGTCGGTGAACTCGCTGATTGTCTCGAATTTGACAAAAGAGAAGCGGCGGGAGGTGTAACGATCATCATACGGTATGTAAGGATTATCGTGAACAGTCAGGTTGGCGCCAATCGTCTGCAGTTTGCGCTCCAATTTCTCCTTGCTGTAGTTCGCGGTGCCCTTACTCAGCATCCGGTTGACAAAATCAGTAATACCCCCCTTACCCTCCGGCTCGCCGGCGGTTCGATCCTTACCCAGCACCATAAAGGCCTGCACCTGGGAATAGGGATTCGACTTAATAACTACTTCGAGACCGTTGGGGAGATTGCGCTGCAGGTAGTCCGATTGTAGTCCGGTCTCACCTACCGCTGCTGCTATTGATTTGGGAGTAACAACCGTAGCAACATAGTTGTACTCGCCGAAATATTCCTGCACTACCCGTCTGACATCGGCGGCCTTGACCTTCTCCAGGTTGGCGGTCAGATTGTCAATGAAATCGTAGCCGGTGGCCACCATCAGTGGAGCAACCATAAAACCATAAAAGTGGAGTTTCTCCCGCAGATAGATTTCACTGGTTTTCTCCGAGACAATAATGGCGTCGATATCAGCCTGCTGCGGCTGCCAGTCAGCGATCATCTTTTCCATCGTCTGATCGACCAGGGCGATGATTTCATCAACGGCATCAGCTTCAGAGCAGTTGATTGAGACATTGAACAGGCTGAAATCCCTTTGCGTGGTGATGTCGGTATAGACGCTCGACGCCAGCGGCGAGTCGCCGCTCTGCAGGGCGACAAGCAGCGGCGAGGTCGATTCATTGTTGAGCAATTCGTTAAGGATATAGACGGGGTAGTAATCGGGGTCAGAGTAGAGCGGTGCGGGTGAGGTGAAGGTCAGATAGCATTGCTTAGTATCCATCTGGCGGCGGACGATCTTTTTTTGCGGTGGAATCCTGACCTCGCAAACAGGTACTGTCGGTACTTTCTTTTTGGGCGGAGTGCCGTAGTAGGTCTCATACCTGCCGATAAACTCCTCCGTCTCGAAATCACCAATCACCAGCGCCACCATGTTGTTCGGGGCATACCAGCTCTGATAGTAGTCAACAATCTCCTGGCGCGGAATTGATGTAATCAACTGCTCGTAACCCAGCACCGGTCGGGCATAGGGTGTGCCGGCATAGACAATCGAGTTGTGGAACTTGTCGACTAAGTAAGCGGGATTGTCATCACCCATACGGATCTCTTCGATAACAATTTTGCGCTCCTTGGCAAACCTGTCCTCCGGCAGAATCGAGTGGAACAACTGCTCCGATTGGGCTTCGAGACCATAGTCGATAAATTGCTTCGGCATCAGCACCAGGAAGGCGGTCAGGTCCTTGCGAGTGAAAGCGTTGATATAGCCGCCATGCCGTTCGGTCAGGTCGTCAAGTTCCTCCTGCGTGTATTTCCTGGTGCCGTTGAAAAGGAGATGCTCCAGAAAATGAGTGGCGCCGTTCGTGAGTTCATCCTCATAGCGCGCGCCGGCGTTGACAAAGACAATCGACGTGATCATCG
>JAGLUH010000307.1 GCA_023134875.1 Candidatus Zixiibacteriota bacterium | reverse complement strand
AAGGATTAAGGAAATAGTTGCGGCAGTGGTAAAGGACGTTAACGTTCATGTAGCTGACTACAAGCGCATTACCGCTTTCGACTTTCAGCTTGAGGAGCTGGAAAAGACGTCCACGAAGAAGGTGAAAAGGTTTTTGTATAAGTGACTGGCAGAGCAGCACAGTAGGTCGGGTTCCGAATCCGCCAAAGGCGGATGAGAAACCCGACAACAACTTCGGCAGCAAATGTCGGGTTTCTCGTGTTTTGGTTGGCTTGACCGCTATTTCATCACGTGCATCATCGTAAACGTATAGTAGCTTGTGTAGTCAAATATAACCTGAGATTTCATGGTGCCGCCGTGTCCGGCTTCGGTCTCCTCGTAGTACCAGACTGGCTTGCCGAGTCTCGACAGGACATACACGAATCTTCTCGGATCGGAAGGCGGGACTCTCGGGTCGTTGTACCCAGCAGTAACCAGTATCGGACGGGACACGTTTTCTGCATAGAAAATCGGTGAGAGCTTTCGCGTCAGCTCGCTGCCAACCGGTCCATACTCTTTTTCCCAGCCCTTGGCAAAGACCTGGCTCGAGTTCCGATTGGTGTGATCCACGTCGGAAACTCCAATCATCGAAACAACACAGGCAAACTTCTCTGGGACATGAGTCGCCAGCCAGTTGACTACGTAACCGCCGTACGATGCGCCCCAGATAGCGATCTTCTCAGGGCTTGACCAACCTTCGTCTATCAGGTAATCGAGTGCCCTTTCACAATCGATAAGGGATGCGAACCTTCCCTCAAGATTATCCGCCTTTTCGTATGCCGGGCCATACCCCGTCGATCCGCGAACATTAGGAAACATCATTACAAAACCTTTGCTTAATGCAAAGGCGATGTTACGCTGGAAATGGGGACGGCTCTGAGACGGTGGGCCGCCATGGTAGTTCACAATGGCCGGGTTGGTGCCATCTTTCTTGGCACTGGCTGGTTTGTAGAGCAGCGCCGGAATCTCTGTGCCGTCATCTGACTTGTAACGGACAACCTCGACGTCGATATTGGAAAAGTCAAATCCAAAGGTTGCCACTTTCCCGATCTGGTGAACTGTTGTATCGCCCAGGCTGAATTTGAACGCCGTCGGCGGAGTTTTGGGCGACGAAAAGCTGAAGACAATATCTCCGAGATCGTTTGCCGACATATCACCGGCGCCTACCCCTCCCAGAACACCGATATCGAGCTTCGGCAGGGTGACACTATTACCGCTGAGATCGAATCCTACCAGCTCCGAATAGCCATCGTTATTAAGGGATACGATTCCGACCCTTTTCTTTCTTATAAACAGAAAGCCGTCGGTCTCTTTCTTGGGGTCATATAATACCTCAAACTTCTTCGGCTTGGCGGGGTCGAGGATGCAGATTTTCATGAACTCATCCTCTTTCGATTTCTCAGAAGTCAGGGCCAGTATCTTGCCGTCGTCTGTAAAACTGGCAGCCCAGAAGAGACTTGTATCCGACAGATCAGTGACCTTGCCGTTGCCAAGATCAAACAGGGCCAGTTGTCCCTCAGAAAAAGATATCCAGCGGACAAATACGATTTTACCTTTGTAGTAGTCAGCCGGATAATAGGCTCCAGCTTCGGAATAGATAGTATCAAGCTTTCCTGTAGATATAGTGTAACGCCCAAAGTGCATTTCCTGGCGGTTGTCGATGTACAGGAAGAACTGATCGGGATTATTCTCGTCGAACATCACTCCGGTATAGCGGACCGCCCTACTTTCCAGCAGCGGACGGAACCTGCCATCACGACTGAAGCGCCAGATATCATGCATTTCATCACCGAATTTGTTTACGCTGACGAGGATATAGTCACCGGATGGATGGACAGAATAGGGGGAATACGAGTTGAGAGTAAAGCCTTCTTCGGTCCAGTTGTTTGGTGTGATCTGGTGAGGCCAGGCCATTGACTCATCCATATAAAACAGCGCTTCGCTCTCACCGGTTATCCGCATCGTAAAATAGATTCGACCGGTGTTGTCGATCTGTGGGCTGCCCACGTAGTCGATACCGAGCAGGAACGACAGATCTCTCGTTGTCGGCTCCCAGTACTGCGACGCCACCAGGGCTTCTTTGGTAACGGCATTCGCGCTGTCGATGTAGGCAAGTATTCGTGTGGTGTCGGTCGTAACCCACGAGTCGATCCCCTCGAGAAGTTCTTCGACCCGTTCAGAACTCTGAGCTTGCACATCAAAGCAGATCAGAAAAACCGAGATAACGGTGAGTACCATAACTCTGCAACTCATGTATGCACCTCCAATGTGGTTAAGTTTGCCGCTAAGATATGTCATGTAAGAGTGCGGCGCAAACTTTTTTGCTCTGCCCCATGCTCCATGCGTGAATGAGCGGCTCTGTCGATTTACTCGCTGCTTACACTGCATTTTTGATCACACATTCCCGCCAGCCCACCCCAGAAGCATACACGCCTGCGATCGCACAGAGGAAATCTTTGCGGCTCAGTTACCGGTCGGCCCCTTACAGCTACCCTAAAGTGAACTCTGCTTACATAGCCCCGGAAAGGTGGTAAAAGGCGCCGGTCTCCTGCCCGCAGTGATCGAGCCGCGCACGGCGTCGCCGTCTTCGTGACATCAACGGCCATTCTTGCTTGGACAGGGATGGCCGTTTGCTTTGGTGGGTACTTGGGTTTACAACGTGTGTCGTCGAGCCCTCTTTTATTTTGCTATTCTCTCCGGATACATTAAGTTAGGAGTATGACCGACGGGCGCGTTGTAAAGCGAATCAGCAAACATCAGGTCTGGCTGGTGCCTCTTTTCATATTTCTTGCGGCCTTTGCCATTCGCCTGGGGTATCTCAATCAGATCAAATCCCTCCCGACCTTCAACTATCCGATAATGGATGAGAAATACCATGTGGATCTGGCACAGAAGATCAACTCCGATGAAGGCCCGGACAAACAGCCGTTCTACCGCGCTCCCCTTTATCCCTATTTCCTCGCCGCTCTTCATAAAGTCACGAGCGGGTCCCTGTATTGGGTGCGCTTCATTCAGATTCTGCTGAGTTCCTTCCTGCCGCTGTTGGTGTTTTTGTTCGGGCTGAAGCTGTTTGATCACAGAATTGCCTACTGGTCATCGGCGGTTGCAGTGTTCTACCCTACGTTTCTCTATTATGATGCGACTTTGCTGATCACCCCCCTGATAGTCCTGCTGACCGCTCTATTAACATGGCAGTTGTACCGCTGCCACAGCCGGGGGCTGATTCACTTTATCATCGCCGGTGTACTGCT
>JAGLUH010000306.1 GCA_023134875.1 Candidatus Zixiibacteriota bacterium | reverse complement strand
GGTCTTCACCATTGATGTACTTGCCGAATGATGTCATCGGCAGATTCCGATAGTCAGGCACCGCCTGACCAGAAACCCAAGCAGTATCACCGGGGCTTGGTATTATCGGTCCCTGAAAGAAATCAAAGCCGACGGCCGGTGGTGCCGCACCGTAGTCAACATCCTCGCCGGAGTTGTAGCAATAGCCCAGTGACAGAAAAGTGTCACAGCCGACCAGGTCATCACCGGCGTCACCCAGATCGGGGTCGGACCAGATTGACACATAGGTATTATTAAGGGTGTCGCTACCCTTGTTGATGAACTTGAATTTCATGAATATGCAGTTACCCAGTGCGCCGGAACGCGCATAGGCAAATGTGGTCTGCTGCACCTCGACGCCCAGCGGGGCGGTACCAGCTGACTCGTTTTCGTGTTTACCACTGTTGGCGTCGTTATAGACAGACCAGATCATCTGGTCGCCGAGAATCAGCGGGTCACCATTCTCGTCCACCGGCGCTCCATCCGCCACCGGCCATTCGGCATAGTCGGCATTGGCATCAGTATCACCACGATTCACTTTATAGCAGCGATAGCGGTTGTCCGCCCAGTCAGGCTCGTAGGTGCCGCCAACCATTGGTCCCGGCTGGAACTCCGACGAGTATTCCGCCTGGGCGAGCCTGATTTCTCCGTCAACCTTGGCACCGATCCAGAGGCCGGCGGAATAGATCACCGTTTTCTTGGTGCCGCGCGGGAAGTAGAGACCGTCGATTTTCCCTTTGGTGGCGATGTTGTCGTAGGCGAAGTTGCCATCATTGTAGACAAACATCTCTATCGAGTTCACGTCCATCACGACCATCTCCGACAACACCAGCGCCGAGTTACTGTTCTGCCATTTCCCCGTGAAATTGCCGACACCGAAAGCAACAGTCGTTGCCAGCAGGAATATCAAGAGGGAAAGCACAACTTCTTTTATCTTCATTTGCTTCCTCCTGAAGCTATCAGGTTGTTCCACCTCATCAGAAGTTCATCCTCAGACCAAGCCTGACAATTCGCGGAACATCATAGTTAAGGGGATCTTTCTGCCTGAGATTGTACATCTCTTCGTAGAAGCCCTCTTCGAAATCAGCTGCGACATTCTGGCCTTCGTCGGTCGCGAGGAACCCGGTGTTATCGGGCTGTCCAGTTCCCTCATAGACATCAATAACGTTCTTGGTGTCGAAGACATTGAGCACCCAGAGATAGATATCAAAGCTGAGTCCGCCAATGTCGAAGCCCCGATTCGCTTTCAGGTCAAGCCGATAGGTCCAGGGGCCGTACCGAGAGTTGATCCTGCCAATAGGTACAGGTGCGCCGGAGCCGAGCGTAACCTCATTCCAGACATTCGACGGTGTGTAAGGAGTACCACTGGCGGCTCTGAACACGAAGTTCACACCGGCGTTTTCCAGAGGGTAGATTTCACCCAGCTTGGGACCCTCTTTCTTGCCTGCCCGAATGTCGACAATCGCCGTGAGTTTGTGTCGCTGATCGTAATCGAGCGGAGCCACTAAAAGCGGGGACTCAGAGTCCTGCCAGGCGATGTTAGTCTGCGTGGTTGCCGCTGAACCGGTGCCGTTGGCCCAGGAAAGCGAGTAGTTCAACTCCATGGCAATGCCTTGCTGCCGACGTGCCTTGAACTGGAAATCAAGACCTTTAATTGTGCCAAAGTCCTCATTGCGGAAGGTGGCGAATTTCTGGAAGGCGATTCGCCGCACAACCGTCAAATCTCTGACATCCTTGTAGTACGCAGTCACATTGAGAGCCGTGTAGTCGCCCAACTGATGCGATAACCCGACCTCATAGGCCGTTGTCTGCTCCGGCATCAGATTGGGGTTACCGAAGTAGTCGTAGTAGGGACTGACGGACACCATTCTGTCGAGATATGCGGTGCCGACATAGACATTTTGCAGTTCCGGCCTCTGGAAGAACTTGCCATAGTTGATGTGGAAGACAGTCCTGTTAGAGATCGGGAAGCCGACGCCGATTCGCGGCGAGAGCTTGGTTTCCGCTTCTGCATCAACGAAGTCGCTCTCGTCGAGTTGGGTGTCGCCGGTACTGTCAGGGTCGAGCGGACGATCCTGGTTCCTGAGCCGCTTGGTGTTGACGTTCATGTAATCCCAGCGTAGACCGGCATTGATTACCAAGCCTTCCCACTCGATCTTGTCCTGCAGATAGGCAGCCATCATGTAGGGTTTCTTGACCCCGTTGTCGCCTTCGTCCACTTCATTCTTGCCCGAAGCATCGTAACCATAGTAGTCGATATTTTGGAATTTAACCGAGTCAGGATCTTCGGGTTTGATATTGTAAACGAACGCCGGCTCATAGCGGCGCAGTTTATGGGTTTCGAAATCGACGCCGAATTTGACCTCATTTGACCGGTTCACCTGGCTGGTGATGTCGAAGTTGAAGCCGTAATAGGACGACTTGCGATGGCGGTAGCCCGGATAGAAATAAGCGCCATCAGGGGGCCGGTACAGTTCGGTTTCATCGAATCTGGTGTAGTTACCACTCACGTAGTACTTATCCAGATCATCAAAAAACACACCGTCGCCCCGCTCACGCTCCGTTATGTAATAAGTGCCGCCAACCTCAAAGAACGTTCGCGGCGAGAGCGTGGCAGTCCACTTGGCATAGTAGGACTGGTTCTTGTCAACGTAGCGCGGTGCACGCTCCGGGCAGAAGTAGTAAGGCAATGTGTACAAGCGCCAATCATCCTTACTGCCCAAAGTACCGAGACGCAGGAAGTGTTTCGGGTTGATCTCGAACTTGATCTTGCCGTGCCAGGTCCAGCCATCCATCGAGTTGACGGGCAATCTGCCATTAGCTGTAGCCCGCGGTGCACGGTCACGCTGCCAGCGGCGTTCCGCTGAGAGGAAGAAGCTGGCCCTGTCGAAATTGGGCAGCAGAGGACCATCGAAGTTGGCTGCGTAGGTGTTGTAGTCATAGCTGTAGCCGATTGCCGGATCGAGATTCGGCTCTTCTCCCTCGTCTGGAGGACCCTCCAAGAACGGCAGATTATCGGTAACTACCTCGATCGAGCCATGGTACTCCTTTGTGCCCTCGCGAGTCGTGACATTCACAGCGCCGGAAGATACCCAGCCATACTCGGCATTGAAGCCGCCGGTGCTGATGGAAATCACGTCGATCGCGTTGTTGTTAACTGTAGTGGTGGCAAGATTCGACAGTGGGTCTTGCTGCACAAAGCCATCCACAAAATAGGCGACCTCTCCATGCCGGCCACCACGGATGTTCATGGATGGTGCGCTGCTAGTCGGGGCGCTGCCGCGCTGACGCGTGGCAACGTTATCATTGAACTGCACCACACCGGAAGACAGGGCAACGATGTCCTGGTAACCACGTGTCGGCAGCCGCTGGATTTCCTCCTTATCGACAACCCGGAGCGATGCTGTCTGGTCCATGATTACCAGCGGTCGTTCGGCGATCACCGTCTGCACCTGTCCGATATCGATAACCTTTGAGGTCATTTGGATATCGGTATAGGTGGTGAGATCATTGGAAACGCTCAGATTCTGCACCTCCACCGGAGCATAACCGATCAGTTCGGCCCTGATGGCATACTCACCCACCGGAATATTGAGGATGAAGTATCTGCCATCGGCATCGGTAAGCGC
>JAGLUH010000305.1 GCA_023134875.1 Candidatus Zixiibacteriota bacterium | reverse complement strand
GGGTGCACTTTTCGGCAAACATCAGTGGCTGAGCCTGGCGCGTCGTGCCTACTGGGTTTTCGCAATTGCCACTGCGGCCCTGAGCTTGTGGCTTCTCAAACAGATTCTCGATCACAACTTTACGATTCAGTATGTGCATTCCTACTCGTCGACCGACTTACCATTGTGCTTCCTGATATCGACTTTCTGGGCCGGTCAGGTCGGATCATTTCTTTTCTGGCTGCTCTCGCTGGCGGTACTCGGGCTCTTCCTGGTACACCGTCACAGCGAGAAGCAGCCGGTCGCTCTCTTCTTCTACATGCTGGTGAATTGTTTCTTCCTGTTGTTGCTGGTTGCCCGCTCGCCTTTTCTACCGGTTGTACCGCAGGCACTGTTGAATATCCCCGATGGCATGGGACTAAACCCGCTGCTGCAAAACTATTGGATGGTGATCCATCCGCCGATTGTCTTCATCGGCTTCTCGCTGTTGGCGGTGCCATTTGTGTTTGCGCTGTCGGCACTGGCACGTAACGACTATCGCGATTGGGTGAAAAACGCCTTCCCCTGGTCTGCTCTGGGCGCCACATTCCTCGGCGCCGGGATATTTATGGGTGGCTATTGGGCATATGAGACCCTGGGTTGGGGTGGGTATTGGGCCTGGGACCCGGTCGAGAACACCTCGCTTATACCCTGGATCGTCAACCTGGCGCTCTTGCACGGCCTGCTTATCGAGCGCAGCCGTGGCGTGTTCCGCAGGTCCAATCTGGTGATGGCGATCTTCGGTTTCTTGTTGGTCATCTACGGCACATTCTTGACGCGCTCCGGTGTGCTGGCCGATTTCTCCGTTCATTCCTTCACCGATCTCGGTACCAGCGCCTACATGATTCTCTTTATGATTTTCTTCCTGGGCTTGTCGATAGTCTTGTTGATTGTGCGGCTTCGTTCCGCGGCGACGGGGCTAAACCTGAAAGATAAATACTCGGCCGATTCAGTTGTCCTGATCGGCGTGTTTGTCCTGCTCCTGTTCGCGTTGCTGACTCTGGCAGGCACTTCTGCGCCACTAATCACAAGGCTATTCGGCGAACCCGCCAATGTGTCCATCAGTTACTATAACTCCAACTCACTACCGCTGGCTGTTCTGATGGCGTTTCTAATCGGCATCGCCCCTTTGCTACTGCGCTGGGATAAATCGCGGTCGGTTCTGCTGAGACGGTTGCTGCCGGTATTGCTTCTATCTGCCGTCAGCGTGGTGGTTGCCGTTCTACTCGGCGTACGGCAAGTTTCCCACCTGCTGCTGGTTTTTTCTGCGGCTTTCGCAGTATGTACCAATCTTCTTCTTATCTTCCTGACTCCCGGTCGGATTGGCCTGCGTAGCGGTGGCTTCCTGGCGCATATTGGCGTCGGTCTGTTGATAATCGGTATCCTGGCCTCGTCGCTGTTCTCGCGGACGGAGAAGATAAATCTTTACTCCGGCGCAACACCAACAGAAACACTCGGCGCCAGGATCAGCTATCAGGGAATGCGGGGAGATATCAATACCAGAGATAATGCTTTACTGCTTGAAGTTGAAAATGGCGGCCAGCATTTTACCGCTGACCCGAAATACTTTATTGCCAGGGAAAACCAGGGCTTAATGAGAAAGCCCTATATTAAGAAATACTGGCTCTACGATCTCTATCTTTCACCTCAGAGTCAAAAGACGGTTGGTGATGGTGACAAGCTGATCCTGGCGAAAGGACAGGAAAGCCAAATTGGTGACTACCGAATCAAATTCCTTGACTTTGACCTGGGTTCGCATGACGCGGGCGCGGGAATGAGGGTGGGGGCGCGTCTTGAGATTTCTCATGACAGCCTTACGGAGCGGATCACCCCCTACCTGGCCTTTCATAGTTCCGATATGACATCAGACACGGAGCCGCTGCCGGGTGGCAGGGGCGCTGTGCGTCTGCTTGACGTTCGCGCTGACGCCGGCATGATCTCGCTGCAATTTACCGGCATCGAGGGGCTGGCGGTCGTCGATCTGCTCATTCTGGAGGTGGCGAAAAAACCACTGATTAATCTGGTTTGGCTAGGACTTGTCTTGATTTGTGTGGGCATGTTTTTATCTTTCTTGAGGCGGCTTAAAACTGCACCTTAGCTAAGTAGGATTTCTTCTCATGGATGAGAAACTTTATTGTGGTATAGACGCCGGCTCCGTGGCCACCAAGGTCGTGCTCCTGTCGGCGACCAGGAAGATAGTAGCCTCATATTACCGCCGTTCCCACGGGCAATCGGTCGGTACGCTGAAGGCAATCCTGAAGGAACTGGATCAAAGATACCCCTTGAAAAACATTAACTTTGTAGCCGCCACCGGTTCCGGCGGTAAGCATATTGCTGATCTTCTGGGATGCGAGTTTGTTAATGAGATCGTCGCTCTAATCAAGGCTAATGGCGAGCTGTTGCCCCAGGTCAATACGATCGTGGAAATGGGCGGCGAAGACTCGAAACTGCTGTTGGTCAGGCGCGACAATGGCGCTGTCTCGATTGAGGATTTCGCCATGAACGCCCTCTGCGCCGCCGGTACCGGTTCATTTCTCGATCAACAGGCCAACCGCCTGGGGCTCGATATCGAGGAGGAATTCGGTAAGCTGGCGCTCAAGTCGCAACGGCCGCCGCGCATCGCCGGACGATGTTCGGTATTCGCCAAAACGGATATGATTCATCTGCAACAAATCGCCACGCCCGATTACGATATCGTCGCCGGACTTTGCTATGCAGTGGCGCGTAATTTCAAATCGACCATCGCCAGGGGTAAGAAGTTTACGCCGCCGGTCGCCTTTGAAGGAGGAGTGGCCGCCAACCAGGGGATGATAAAAGCTTTTCAGGATATTCTCGATCTGCGACCGGGCGAATTGATTATTCCGCCGGAACATAAGCTGATGTCCGCCCTGGGCGCGGCGTTCTATCTTATCGACTCCTCATCCCCACCGCTGTGGCCTGATCCCGAAAAACTCAATAATCGTGGTAACGGTTACACTGCCGGCGCCGACAGGCTCAAGTTTGCCTTTCCCGAAAGCAAATACTACGACCAGACCATCGCAGCCAAGGTCTCTATCGTCAGCAAAACCGAGGGTTATCTCGGTGTCGATGTCGGCTCGCTTTCCACCAATGTGGTGGTGATCGATGAGAATGGACAAGTGTTGGCGCGCCGTTACCTGATGACCGCCGGTCGCCCTCTGGAAGCGGTCAGAAAGGGTCTGAGTGAGGTGGGCGCCGAATTGAAGGGGATAGTCGCTATCAAAGGCTGTGGCAGCACCGGCTCCGGTCGTTACTTAGTGGGGGATTTTATCGGCGCTGATATTATCCGCAATGAGATTACCGCGCAGGCGACGGCGGCGATTCATATCGACCCCAAGGTGGACACCATTTTTGAAATTGGCGGTCAGGACTCGAAGTATATCGCCATTGACAACGGCGTGGTGATTGATTTCGAGATGAACAAGGCCTGCGCCGCCGGTACCGGTTCCTTCCTGCAGGAACAGGCGGAAAAACTTGACATCAAGATCGAGGAGGAGTTCGGCAGGCGGGCGCTAAAAGCCTCCTGTCCGGTTGGCTGCGGTGAACGCTGCACGGTCTTCATGGAATCCGATCTGGTCAGCCATCAGCAGGCGGGCGCTAATAAGGATGACCTGGTCGCCGGTCTCGCTTATTCAATCGTCAAGAATTATCTTACTCGTGTCGTCGCCGGTCGCCGGGTCGGCAAGCATATCTTCTTCCAGGGTGGCGTTGCCTGGAACAAGGGGGTAGTGGCTGCCTTTGAGATGATCTCAGGACAGAAAGTGACCGTGCCGCCGCATCATGATGTCA
>JAGLUH010000304.1 GCA_023134875.1 Candidatus Zixiibacteriota bacterium | reverse complement strand
GTGGGCAAGTTTAAGCTGCGACGTTATATAATTTATCGCGAGATTGATTCGCGCGCTGGCGAGCCGTTTGACAGCGCCCTGGTGGAGCGCGACAGTAAGAAGATCAGCGGGCTGGGGATTTTTTCGCGGGTGGAGACCTATGTCACGGGAGCTAACGACTCGGTGGATATCGATTTCTACTTAAAAGAGGTCTGGACGCTCCTGCCACTGGTGAGTATCGGTCGCGCTGATGGCTGTTTCGACTGGCTGGTCGGTATCAGGGAGAAGGACCTGCTGGGGCTTTATCTTGATGCCACTATATTCTACCGGCGCTACGAAGGAGAGAATTCGTATGGAGCAGCGGCCTCCTTCCCGCGTGCCTTCGGCAGAGACCTGGCAATTAGCTGGCGCCTGGGAGAGAATCGGCAGGTTGATCCCCTGACCTTCACTGATCCAATAACAAAAAGAGATTCAACGGTCGATTATCGTTATTTGAATAAGTACCTCTCTTTAGGCATCGGCAGGCGGCTGCACGAAAGAGTGTATGTTAATGTTTCTGTCAGCTACAATCGAGAGAACTGGACAATCAAGGAGGAAAAAACTCTGCCGCCGGGTGGTGTCCATGTTCTTGATTACCCGCGTTATCAGCTCGGCGCCGGCTTCAACCTGGGGCGGGTGTACTATGAGAAGTACTTCTATGAAGGAACCGATCTGACCGCAGGAACTACTCTGATCAACGAGCAACCGGAGAGTCGTTTCCGCAAATGGCGAGTTGGTCTGACCGGCAGAGCCTATATAGTCAGGGGTGACTTCAATTTGGCCTGGCGGGGACAGTATCTGACATCTTCCGCCGATGAACGGATAGCGCCATTCTATATCTCGGGAGGGGTCAACGTGCGCGGCTATCTTGACAAGTTAGTGAGAGGTGATCATTTCCTGGGAAGCAATATCGAAGTGCGCTGGCGGTCGCTGGAAACATCACGTTTCTACAGCCAGTTAGCGGCATTTGTCGACTGCGGCACCATCTGGGGACGCGGCTACGATTTTAGTGAAGCCGTCAACGATCCGTATATCTCAGTCGGCATCGGCGCGCGCCTGGCGATCAAGTCCTTCCTCGGTAACATCGGTCGCGCTGATATTGCACTCAATACCAGGACTGGTGGAATCGAATACTATCTTGCCACCTCGCAGTTTTTTTAATCAGTATCACTCTGCCTGGTGCACTTATCGCGGCGAAGTTTGTGTTGAATTCAAACTTATGATGGCGTATCATAAAGCATGGTGAAAGGAGATGATTCTGATTAGGTACTACAAGATACTGGGAGTGACGCTGTTTGCCGGCTGCCTGGCTGTGGCAGTAATCGTACAAACATCCCTTGATCTGAAATCAGTCACTACCAGTAATGATTTCATAACGGCGATCTTGCACTCCGACGGAGTGGTGGGTCTGTTCGACAGGTTTATGCTTTACCTCGCATTGTTTATCGCTATTGCCGGTTTCGGTATCGGTTCGTTTTGTTTCGGCATCGGTGAGATACTGGCAAAGCTGGATCGGGAAAATCATTCTTCGGATTAAGGAGTACTCCTGATCAGAAGCAGCAAGATATTCGGGACACTGTTTTTGCTGGCGGCAATTGCCATAATCGTCTGGCAGATATCCGAACTTGACAACAAGAGAGAGGCTCCGCCAAGGGAGGCGCCAGGCCTTTCTTTCCATACCAATGCCGGTGGTGAAGTCACCCTGCCCGATGCCCTGCAATGTCATACCGTTGTGGTTTTCTGGCGAGCCGATTCGGAGCGTAGTCTCAAGCTGGTTGCTGAAGCGATCGAGGTGATAGCCGAGCCGCCCGGTGATTTCGAGGTCGATTTCTACCTGGTAAGCCTGGATGATGACCTCGCGACTATCAGATCGGTAGTAGATTATGACAATCCGGACATACCTTTCGGCTACCGGGCACAGGGAACCTTGCTGGATGAGTTCGATCTCAACGCGGTACCGGTGACGATACACTTCAGTCGATCCGGCAAGATTATTGGCAAACATGAAGGCTATCAACCGAACCGGCTGATAAGAGATCTGCGGCGTTACGCCCTGATTCGTAATCTTGGCAGCCGGAGCGATGGTTTCCACTTCCCGGGGGAGTAAGAGAATGACGGCAGCCATCACTTTCGACAATTTGAGCAAGGTCTACGGCAGAGGTCGGAATGCCAAAAGCGCCCTCAAGGGTATCTCCTTTGAGGTTCAGCCGGGAGAAATCTTTGGTTTTCTGGGACCCAACGGTGCCGGCAAGACAACGGCGATTCATGTTCTGCTTGATTTCCTTTTCCCTACCGCAGGCAGGGCTCTGATCTTCGGTATCGACTCCAGCGACCCGCAAGCTCGCCGCAATGTCGGTTTTCTGCCGGAGGTGTTTGCTTTCGATGGTTTCCTTACCGGACGGCGTTTCCTCAAGCTGTTCGACAGGTTTGGTGACAAGCGACGTATTGAGCGGGCGGGACTTATTGCGGAGCTATTGCAGTTTCTTGATATGTCCGATGCCGCAGATATAAGAATAAAGAGATATTCCAAGGGTATGACGCAAAAGATCGGCCTGGCGCAGGCGCTGGCGGGGGATCCTAAGTTGCTAGTGCTGGATGAACCGACTTCAGGGATGGATCCGGTAGCCAAGGCGAAAATCAAGCAACTGTTTCTCAAGCTGAAATCGGAAGGCAAGACGATCTTTCTTTCCTCTCATATCCTGGCGGACATTGAAGATATCGCTGATCGCGTGGCGATCATTCATCATGGTGAGTTGCTGGCGGTTGACCGGATCAGCGAACTACAGGCAGGGAGAGCAAGCGAGGGTTGTACGATTGTCTTCAGTGGCGACTCCCCTCAACTGATAAACGAGATCAACACCCGGGCGGAGACAGAACAAGATGATTCGCGGGTGACCGTGACTTGCCGCGACCGCGCCAGCAAGGAGTTCGTCCTGCAGAAAATAATGGCGTCAGGCGGCGATATTATTAAGGTCACGCCTGTCGGCAGCAGTCTCACCAGCCATTTTCTCAAGATTGTCAGCCAGGAGAAACTGGCCGATGATTAGAACTATCGCCCGGCACAAGCTGACCAAGTTCAGTCACTCCCGGATGATTCTGATTTTCGTGCTGGCGGGGCTTTTCATCGGTCTTATTGTATTCCTGCCGGTAATCGTCAGCAAGGCAATGGCGCCGGGAATGCCAATCGGCGGCGGTGTAGCTGCCACCTATTTCGATATCGTCGAATTTTTCGGCGCGGCGGTGGCACTGGTATTGGGCGTTCTCATGTGGCGACAGGATGCCAAAGATGGCACCCTGTCGATCTTCCTGGCACGACCGATTTCCCGTACCGCCCTGCTCGCCGGTAAGCTGCTCGGTTCGATCTACGCCCTGCTACTCTTTCTGGGCATTACCCTGCTTGTCTACTTCGCAGCACATCTGCTGCTCTTGAGTTACGATATCCCTCTTGTTTTTCTTTTATACCTGGTGCAGGTGATGGTCAAATGGCTTGTTATTCT
Organism: Candidatus Zixiibacteriota bacterium; assembly: GCA_023134875.1. Taxonomy (GTDB): domain Bacteria; phylum Zixibacteria; class MSB-5A5; order CAIYYT01; family CAIYYT01; genus JAGLUH01. The sequence goes on along the minus strand of JAGLUH010000304.1, from coordinate 517 downwards.
CTCTTTCGGTCTGGCGTTTAGTTCGCTGGTCAATTCCCTGCTGGCGGCGGTACTGGTGATCGGCTATTTCACGCTGGGCACCATCGGCAAGATCGTGCTGGCTTTCCCCTCCCGGTGGACACAAGTCCCCGCTAAAATCATCAAGGTACTGGTCATGGATATCGATAAAGGCTGCCAACCGGAGACAGTGTTGCTTACCGACATGTCCTCTCTTTCACCCCTGCTAATCGGTATCGCCTATTACGCTCTCTGGTCGGTAATGCTGTTGTCGCTGTCGATAATTCTGTTCAGCAGACGAGAATTCAGCGGCAGTAGAACGTGACAAAACTGGCGATGGGGTAGAAGCCAATCATTTAGAACCAGGAACCGAGTTACGCTGTTGAGACCGCGAGGGTTTCTACCTACGTCGTGGGCGGCAAATGTCCGCGTCTGCCCCAACGCTCAGTTAGCAAACGGGTAGAACAGGAGCTCTGCCGCGCACTGTGGCAGCAACACTGTAGGTCAAAACCCCTGCGAT
>JAGLUH010000303.1 GCA_023134875.1 Candidatus Zixiibacteriota bacterium | reverse complement strand
ATATGCGGCGACAGATGAAAGGGGTGAGTTTGTCTTCACCGACCTTGCGGCAGGCAGCTACGATCTGGAGCTATCTCATGTCGGCTATGACAAGGCCTTCCGGCGGATATCGATCAACGAAGGGGATACCATACGCCTCACCATCCTGTTGGAGCCGATCACAATTCCAGTCGCCGGCCTGACAGTAACCGCCACCAGATTCGTCAAAGAGAAGTTCTCCCTGCCGGTAAGCGTCTCGGTTGTATCGCGAGAAAGACTGAACCAAAGGAGTTTCAGTACCACCGGCGAGGCGCTGCGGGAAGAACCGGGTATTTTGGTGCAGAAGACGACCCATGGTCACGGAGCGCCAATTCTGCGCGGGCTGATTGGCAAGCGTGTTTTGCTCCTGTACGACGGCATTCGCTTGAACAAGCCGACATTTCGTTCCGGGAGGAACCAGTACCTGAGCACTATCGATCTGGAGTCGTTCGAGCGAATCGAGGTGGTTCGCGGACCTTCGTCAGTCATATACGGCAGCGATTGTTTGGGGGGCGCCGTCAACTTGATTCCCGGGCCTCCTCCAGGACGAGGTGGGAGTTTCTCTGTTTCTCCCTACCTTGTGGGTCGCTATTCCAGCGCTGATGATGGCCGAATTGTCCACCTCCGGCTGACCGGCGATCATCGGCGCTTCACCGCTATCCTCGGCATGACTTACAAGAAAATCGGAGACTTACGCGCCGGCAGGAACGTGCGCAGGCAGAATCCGACCGGCTGGGAAGAAGGCGCTGTAAACGCTCATCTCTTCGCCGGCATGGGGAAGAACTGCCACTTGCGTCTTGATTACCTTGCCGTCAGGCAGAATCGGGTGCCCCGCTATGACAAGTATGTCAGCGGCCAGTTCCAGCAGTACATCTATGATCCCCAGAATCGCGATCTTCTTGCCCTCGCGTTAACTTGCAGGCCACTGGGTTCGCTCTTTCATTCCGTGAAGGCTGCCATTTCCTATCAGCACGAAATCGAAGGGCGTATCCAGCAGAAGGCAGGCTCCTCATCCATAAGAAACTACCGGGACAGAATATCCACCTGGGGCGGCTATGCGCAGACGTCGACACTGGTGATGTCAAAGCATTGGCTCAGCTTCGGCTGCGAGTACTATTACGATTGTGTCAACAGCGAAGGAACCAGGACGAGCGATGGTGAGACAGAAACCATCAGACCCACTTTTCCCGATGGCTCCACATATCAATCGGCGGGGCTTTTCCTTCATGATGAGTACTCGATTTCAACCAATCTATCCCTCATGGGAGGTGTTCACTATAGTTACTTTTACCTCCCCGCCCCTCGAGGAACCGTATAGCGGCGACAGCTATCACGATCTTACCTGCACGCTGGCCGTTAGTTACCGGCCTATTTCTGCTCTCAATCTGATTGGACGCTGGTCTCGCGGTTTTCTGGCACCGAATCTTAACGATGCGGTAGTGCTTAAGGTCTCCAGCAGCGGTGTTGACGTTCCCACCCCGGGACTGAGACCGGAATACGGCAACAGCTTTGAGATCGGCGGCAAGGTCAGGAGCACCCGATTTGACGGCAGCTTGTTTGGGTTTTACAGCCAACTTGGTGATTTCATTGCCAGGAAGCCGGGAGTATACCAAGGCAGGACTTTCTTCGACGAGAATGGAAATGGCGTACAAGATGATGACGAATTCGGCATCTACCAGAATTGTAACGTCGAGCGATCGCGCATCTACGGCTTTGAGTTCGAGAACAGCTTAAGAATCGGCTCACTCTGGGAGATGCGGACTAACTGCTTCTGGACCTGGGGCGAAAATCAGACCGATCAGAAACCGTTGAGCAGGATTCCCCCGCTTATGGGAATGGTGGCGGTGCGGTTGCAGCCGACTGCTTTCTTCTGGATTGAATTCTTCAGCCGCATGGCGGGCGCGCAGCGACGGCTGTCATCACGTGACCGGGATGATAGCAGAATCGCCGCTGACGGCACTCCTTCCTGGGTGACTTTCAACCTGAGATCCCGAGTCAGCATGGAGAAGATCACGGTCAACATTACCCTCGTGAATTTGAACGACGCTACCTACAAAGAGCATGGTTCCGGTATCCACTCAGCCGGTCGAAGCGTGAACATATCTCTCAGTTATGGTTTGCCGTAGCGACTGCTCCTCGGAAGTGTCGGTTCAGGCACTCATAAGCACCCCAGGGGCTCTGCCGGGGCTACGGATGTTGATCGCTGATTCCGATGACGCGCTTGAAATTAACCGGATCGGTATCGCCCTCGGTGTTGAGCAACAGTATCGTGGCATCGCCTCCCAGCCCCAGCTTTTCTCTGGCGGTACTCATATCATCCTGATGCGATAAGAGGAGCAATGCCGCCAGACCGGCGGCGCCCGATTCACCGGAAATGACCCGGGCGTCATCACCGAGTGGATAGTATAACTGCCGCATTGCCTGTTTGGAGTAGTCATCCGATACCGACATGAAGGCGTTGAAAGCCTGCCTGACGAATGGCCAGGCCACTACTGACGGTGTGCCGCAGTTGAGGCCGGCCATGATGGAATC
>JAGLUH010000302.1 GCA_023134875.1 Candidatus Zixiibacteriota bacterium | reverse complement strand
TCGATCGCGCCCTGGTTCAACTCGATAGTCCTGTTGCGCTCAGCGGATCGATTCCTATCTACGTTAGCTGCGCAATCAAACCGGTGCCAATACTTGATTGGTTACGTCAAACTACTACTCAGCCGCGAGTCTACTGGTCAAGCCGTGATGGTGAACTCGAAATCGGCGGTAGTGGTACGGCCCTGACGGTTGCTGCCGATGATACGAAACAGTTTCCCGCTGCTTTCGCGAAGATGTCCGCCATCCTATCGACGCAGCCGCAGGATTCTCTGATACGATTTATCGGCGGCAGCAGTTTTGATCCGCAGGACAGCAGGAATGGCCGTTTTCAAAGGTATCGATCCCTCTGGTTCTTTCTGCCGCAGATAATCCTGACTCGCTGCGGTGAAAATCATTACTTGTCAGCCTGCATCATGGTCGACAGGGATTCTGATCGGCAAGCAGTGAAACAAGAGCTACTGGAACAGCTTGAATCTGGTTTGGCACTGTCGCTTGATGGCAACAGACTACCTTTGATAGGTTACTCAGAACGTCATGACAGCCCCGATCGTGACGGGTGGGATGATATGGTCGAGACTGCTCTGGGGCAGATTAAAGAGGGCGCAATCGAGAAGGTCGTACTGGCGCGCCGTACTGACCTCGAATTCACACAGTCAATATCACCCTTCTCCTTACTTGATTCTATTAGAGACGCAGCCTCCTCATGTTTTCATTTCCTGCTGCAACCGGAGAACTCGGTCGCGTTTATTGGCGCTTCACCGGAACGGCTCTTCAAGGTGGAAAATGACCGATTTCATACGGAAGCGCTGGCGGGCACAATCGTCCGAGGAAGGAATGAGACGGAAGAGAAATCCAATAGAGAAAAACTAGCAACCGGCAGTAAGGAGCGGCGGGAACATCGCTATGTCGTCAAGGCTGTCATCCAAGTTCTCGCCGATCTCTGTAATGATATTTCTTCAACCGGACAGCCGGAGGTCTTGACGCTGGCAAATGTGCATCACCTGTTGACACCGATCTCCGGTCGGCTCAAATCAGAGACTACTATAGGTGATGTTCTGAAAGCTCTGCATCCGACGCCGGCGGTCTGCGGTACGCCACGACGGCAGGCGCAGGAACTTATCCGCAAACTGGAACCATTTGGGCGCGGCTGGTATGCGGGACCGGTGGGCTATATCGGTCGCCAGCAATCTGAGTTTGCGGTGGCAATTCGTTCCGCTTTGATTGACCAGGAGAGGGTATCGCTGTTTGCCGGTGCCGGTATCGTTTCCGGCTCGGTTGCGGAACAGGAATGGCAGGAACTGGAGCAAAAGATGGCAACCATGATGAATCTTTTTCCGAAGAACAGATGCTGACCGGCAGTCATATCAACCATCTCTGGCCCAAGCTGATGATCGAGGAACTGGTACGATGCGGCGCAACCAACTTTTGCATCTCTTCCGGTTCCCGTTCGGCACCGCTGGTTCTGGCAGCGGCGGAGAATGAAAACGTCGACAGTATCATCCACACCGATGAACGAGCGGCAGCCTTTTATGCTGTCGGTTATGCCAAGGCAAGTGGCAATCCGGCAGTATTGATTTGCACCTCCGGCACGGCGCTGGCCAACTACTATCCCGCCATCGTGGAGGCCAGCTTTTCCGGTACGCCCCTTCTTGTTCTCAGCAGTGACAGGCCGGTGGAACTCCGCGACAGCAGCGCGCCGCAGACCATTGACCAGGTGAAGATTTTCGGCAGCTATCTGCGTTGGTTCTTTGACCTGCACTCACCCGATATTGTTATCAATCCCGCTTTCCTGCTTACGACTATCGACCAGGCGGTCTATCGCGCGCGACGAACCCCGCCAGGGCCGGTGCAAATCAATTGTCAATTCCGGGAACCGCTGGCGCCGCCTGATGGCGAACAGGATTTCAGCGAGTACCTGGCACCTGTGAAGCACTGGCTTGACGGTAAGAAGCCGTACACTAAGTATCTGCCACCGGAGACTCGCCCTGCCGATGATGATCTGCTTGAGATCGCTGAGAGGATTCAATCAGCGACCAAAGGCATGATTGTCGTGGGGCTATTGCCGGTAGGCTCAGAGAAAAAAAGCATTATCAGACTGGCGAATAGGCTGGGCTGGCCATTGCTGGCTGATATCGCATCCGGCTTGAGGTTTGCTGGGATCAAGGCAAGTAATGTACTATGCCATTATGATCTCTATCTGCGGGTCGCTGATTTCCGCGAGAAATATCGCCCCGACCTGATACTGCATTTCGGCGGGCTGCCGACCGCGAAATCACTCTGTCAATATATCGAGCAAAGTAAGGCGGAGTACATAGTCATCAACAATCATCCTTATCGACAGGACCCGTCGCATCTCGTTACACAGAGAATTGAAGCGGAACCCGCCAAGCTGGCAGACGATCTCTTCGTAAAGGTACAAAAAGGAGATTCCCCATTGAGTGAACCTTTCGCCGTTGCTGAGCGCGCCGCAGCGGCTATCGTGGCGGAGTTGATTACTGGCAGTGATGAAATATCGGAATG
>JAGLUH010000301.1 GCA_023134875.1 Candidatus Zixiibacteriota bacterium | reverse complement strand
CCAGCCGTGATGTCAGACTTGCGGTTGCCGCCAACCGGGGCGCCAATGGTATTGACGGTACCCTAGCTACTGCTGTCGGCTTTGCCAATGGTCTGCACCAGCCGGTTATTTTGCTGCTGGGGGATTTGGCGCTATTGCATGATCTCAACTCATTGGCGCTGGCCGCTAAGTCGAAGCTGCCCATAACCATAGTGGTTGTCAACAATGGCGGCGGCGGTATCTTTTCTTTCCTGCCGATTGCTAAGGTCAAGGCGCATTTCGAGGAATACTTCGGCACGCCACATGAGTATGAATTCAAGTCGGCAGCAGCAATGTATGACCTGCCATATCATCAAGCAGCCACGCCGGCGCAGTTTACCGACGTCTACCGGCAGGCGGCTCTCTCATCCAAGTCGGTCATCATCGAGATCAAGAGTAATCGTAAGCGGAACTTCGCTCAGCATGAGGAAATCTGGCGAGCGATTGAGCGGCAGATAAAACGGGAACTCAATCTAAATATAACTCCGAGATCAAAAGGCAATTGAACCTCCGATTCATAACAATTGGCAAGGTCGACAGCACTCCCCTGATTTTTCTGCATGGTTTTCTGGGATCGGGAAAAGATTGGCTGCCGATCGCCGGCCAGTTGCAGGATGATTGCTACTCGATTTCGCCCGATCTACCCGGTCATGGTGGGAGTGCCGCCATCGGTGAGAATACAACATACGATATGGAGTCGGTCGCCGCTGCTGTTGTCAGGTTGACCAAGAGAGTGAAGATGAAACGGTCGATTCTAATCGGTTACTCGATGGGGGGCAGGATCGCGCTTTACACTGCGCTCAAGTACTGGCAGCGTTTCTCAGGGTTGATATTAGAGAGCGCCAGCCCGGGGTTGGTAACTGCGACTGAAAGGGAGGAACGCCAAGCGCTTGACGATCAACGTGCTGCGGAGCTGATCGAACTGGGGACAAAGCAGTTTGTTCGCAACTGGTATGAGGCTGACCTGTTCAAATCCCTGCATAACATAACGGAAAAGCGAAGGGAACTGATTAAACGTCGTTCCTCGGGCGACCCCCGCCGGCTGGCTACTGCTCTGCGTTATCTCAGTGTCGGGCGTCAGCCATCATTATGGGATAAGCTTGACCAGTTGCAGCTACCCGTATTACTTGTGGTGGGAGAACTTGACAACAAGTTCAACCGGATAAATCGAGAGATGGCGCAGAGGATGTCGACGGCTAAGCTGGTGTCAATCGAAAACGCCGGTCACAATACCCATTTCGATCAACCGGATAAGTTTCTGCGCCACCTGCGGGAATATATAGGTAGTCTGGCAAGTGTTAGAGAATAGCGAGGTGCGATGATGAGCAGCATAACGTGGGCAAAAGCAGGCAATTATGATGATATCGAATACCATAAGGCGGAGGGTATCGCCAGGATAACGATCAATCGACCCGAGGTCAGGAATGCCTTTCGTCCGCAAACGGTGCACGAGATGTGTGAGGCTTTTGCCGACGCCCGCGAGGATTCGGCAATTGGCGTGGTCATTCTCACCGGCAAGGGTAAGAAGGCGTTTTGTTCCGGCGGTGACCAGAGGATTCGCGGCGATTCCGGCTACCAGGATGAAGCTGGTGTGCACCGTCTCAATGTCCTCGATCTGCAACGGCAGATTCGCACCCTGCCCAAGCCGGTGATCGCCATGGTGGCCGGTTATGCTATCGGCGGCGGGCATGTCCTGCACCTGATGTGTGATCTAACCATTGCCGCCGACAACGCCCGTTTTGGCCAGACCGGCCCCCGGGTCGGTTCCTTCGACGGCGGTTATGGCGCCAGCTATATGGCGCGGATTGTCGGTCAGAAAAAAGCGCGGGAAATCTGGTTCTTATGTCGTCAATATGATGCGCAGCAAGCACTGGCAATGGGGCTGGTTAATCATGTCGTCCCTTATGAACAGCTCGAAGAGGAGACTGTCAAATGGTGCCGCGAGATATTGGCGAACAGCCCTCTGGCGCTGCGCTGCCTGAAGGCGGCTCTCAATGCCGACTGCGACGGCCAGGCGGGGTTGCAGGAACTGGCGGGGAATGCCACCATGATGTTTTACATGACTGCCGAGGCGAAGGAAGGTCGTGACGCCTTTATCGAAGGACGAAAGCCCGACTTCTCCAGATTTACCAGAAACCCGTAGGGTCGCGGCAATGAGCTCAGATTATAGCAGCCGCAGCAAATGGCGAATCTGGCTGCTGGCCGCGCGTCCCAAGACACTATGGGCTGTGGTTGCGCCTGTCATTATCGGCGGCGCCCTCGCTCTTGACAGCGGTTCGATTCATCCGCTCTCGTGGATGGCCGCTCTGGCAGGCGCGCTGTTGATTCAGATCGGCACCAATTTCGCCAACGATCTGTTTGACCATGAGAAAGCAGTCGATACCAAAGAACGGCGGGGGCCGCTGCGTGTGACCCAGGCGGGCTTGGTTCGTCCCGCGCAGATGCGGTTAGCGATGGTGCTGGTTTTCGGCCTGGCGTTTCTTGTCGGCATCTACTTAGTCTGGCGTGGCGGCTGGCCGATTGTGATTATTGGTCTCCTCTCAATCCTCTGCGGTGTGCTCTACACGGGCGGACCGTATCCTCTCGGCTACCACGGCCTGGGCGACATCCTGGTATTGATTTTCTTTGGACCTGTAGCGGTCGGCGGGACTTATTATGTGACCACATTGGCGATCACGGGCGAGGTGCTCCTTGTCGGTCTCCCGGCCGGTATGCTGGCCACGGCGATTCTTACGGTCAACAACCTTCGTGATATCGATACCGACGCCGCCAGTGGTAAACATACGCTGGCGGTGCGTTGGGGACATCGTTTCACTCGCGTTGAATACTTAGTGATGGTTTGTGGAGCAGCCCTTTTCCCCCTGTTTTACTATGCTCTGACCAGTCAGCATCGCGGGGCGATGCTTGCCGTCATAACGTTAGTCGCCGCGATAAAGCCGATAAAGAGAGTACTTACCAGTCGTTCCGGCGAGGTGCTTAACACCGTCCTGGCCGATACCGGCAAGCTGGCGGCGTTCTATGCCATCACCTTTTCAATCGGGTGGTTGCTGTGATAGTCGGCAATATCAGCTTGCATCCCTACCAGCTTGCACTGAAGCAACTACTAATCACGGCACAGGGTGGTATCGATAAGCGTGAGGGTGTCATAGTCTGTAGTAAAGCGGCACCTGATTTAATTGGCTGTGGCGATATCGCACCACTGCCGGGAACTAACCGGGAATCATTGGAGCAGGCGCGGCGCATGGCTCTGGAAGTCTGCGATTTCCTGCAAGGTCGCGAATTACCGACAACTTACCGGCAGCTTCAACAACTGTCGGCTGAAATCGAAAAAACAGTAACAGATTCGCCCTCGGTTCTGTTTGGCTTCGAGACAATGCTGGCCGATCTGGCTGCACGGCAGGCCGATGTTCCGCTTTCCTGCTGGCTTAACCCTGCCGCCACCGCCCGTGTGCCGGTCAATGCTCTTCTTTCCGGTTCTCTCAGCGAAATCAAACGGCAACTAAAAGAGAAAAGGAAAGGCGGTTACCCGGCCTACAAGCTGAAGGTTGGGGCGGCTTCAATAGAAGAGGACATAGCAAGAGTCAAGCTGGTGCGAGAGTTGGTTGGCGTAGGAAAAACAATCAGACTTGACGCCAACCGCTGTTATCGCTTTACAGAAGCATCAGACTTTCTCTCTCAGGTCGCGCGCTACGGTATTGAGTATATCGAGGAACCACTTGGGAAAGCCGAAATAAATCGTCTGCCTGAGTTGCGCCGTAAAACTAATGTTCCTATAGCTGTTGATGAAAGTATTGTCGACATCGACATGGTTAATCGTTGGCTGACGGCGGGAGCTGTCGATGTCGTCGTAATCAAGCCAACGGTGCTGGGCGGCATCAGCCGGGCAATCAACCTTGCCGAAATGGCGACAGCAAAGGGAGCAAAGGTCATTATCACAACAACAATGGAGTCGGGAGTGGGAGTCGCCGCCTGTCTGCAGGTGGCAGCGGCCCTGGGTGAGACGGTCCTGCCCTGTGGTCTTGACACGTTGACGCTGCTGGCGGAAACTTTGATCGAGCAACCACTAACAGTTGAGAATGGCTCCATGACTATCCCGCAGGTGCCGGGTCTCGGAGTAACCCCGATCATTCCCAACCCTGACGTTCTTGAGAGTAAAGACCGATGAATGCCACAATCTGTCCGGTGCATCAGGCCGCCATGACAAACCCTGCAGGCATCGCCTATCGCTTTGACGACAGTACAGTAACGTTTTTGCGGTTCGAGGAATCAGTCGACACAGCTGCGCGCCGCCTGCTTTCGCTTGCTGTCAGCAGAGGTGATCGGGTAGCGGTTCTCTCCGAGAATTCAATCGCGGTGGCCACGCTCGTATTCGCCCTGCCCCGAATCGGCGCTTCACTGGTGCCGCTCAATCTGCGCCTGCGAGCTGAGGATTGGCAATATCAATGCCGTCAAGCGAACGTTGCCGTGATTCTCTGTGATCAGGCTCACTACCATCAGGTAAGTGACCTTGACACTCGTATGCTGGTG
>JAGLUH010000300.1 GCA_023134875.1 Candidatus Zixiibacteriota bacterium | reverse complement strand
AATAAGGTGCTGGATTCAACTCGTAGGGGCGCGCCGCGGCGCGCCCGTGGGTCAGGCAAGTGCCTCACCGCTATGGTTCGGAACGCCAACTTACAGACATCATTCTTGATCTCTTTTGGGATAAACTCAGGACAATTACCGCGCACAATATGACCGCTCTGGAGTTAAGCATCTGCCAGATAGTGGCGGTTATAGCTTCTTCTTCCAGACGGTTCCCTGGGGAGTGTCTTCGAGAATGATGTCCATTGCCAGGAGTTTGTCGCGGATCTGGTCGGCTGTGGCGAAATCACGCGCCTGACGGGCGGCGTTACGCTGATCGATCAAGGCCTGAACTTCATCATCCAGGGAAACTTTCTCATACTTGATCACGCCGAGCACCGTGTCAAAACGATCAAGCGCAGCAATCACTTTAGCGGCATCCTCACGGGAGATTCCTTCGCCCACGACCAGCCGATTGATATCGCGGATAAAATCAAAGATCGCCGCCAGACCCTCAGCGATATTGAGGTCATTGTCCAACGCTTCGACAAACTTCTGGTCGACGCGGGCGATATGCTCGTCAACCTTGCCCGACGGTGTATCAGCGCCGGCATTATGCAGGTTGTCATAGCAGTCGCGCAGGCGCTGGATGGCGTTGGCGGCCGCCTCGACTCCTTCTATCGTGAAATTAAGCTGAGCGCGGTAGTGGGTCGAGATCAGCAGGTAACGGATTGCCACCGCCGAATAGCCTTTATCGAGCAGGTTACGCAGAGTGTAGTAGTTGCCCAGCGATTTCGACATCTTCTTGCCGTCGACAATCAGGTAAGCGCAGTGCAGCCAGTAGTTGACGAATTTGTCGCCGGTGGCACAAACCGACTGGGCGATCTCATTCTCATGGTGCGGGAACATATTGTCGACACCGCCGGTATGGATATCGAAATGATTCCCTAAGTATTTCGAGGACATGGCAGAGCACTCGATATGCCAGCCCGGCCGACCTTTGCCCAGGTCGGTTTCCCAGTAGACATCGCCGTCCGCTTCATCCCAGCCTTTCCACAGGGCGAAGTCACAAGCCTGGTCTTTCTCATACTCATCGGCGGCGACCCGCTGCGAAGCGCCGGTTCTCAGGCAGGTGAGATCCATGTGTGCCAGCTTACCGTAGTCAGGGAATTTCGCGATGGAGAAGTAGATATCGTCACCTGACCGATAGGCGAAACTCTTATCAAGAAGCATCTTGACCATCGCCACCATCTCCTCGATATGCTCCGTCGCCGCCGGATAGACTTCCGCCCGTTCGATATTGAGCGCATCAAGGTCTTCAAAAAAAGCCTCTTTGTATTTGACGGTGTATTCATTCAAGCGAATGCCCTGCTCACGGGAACCCTTGATTGTTTTGTCATCGATGTCGGTCAGGTTCATCACCTGGGTGACCTGGTAGCCGCGGAACTTCAGGTAGCGGCGCAATAGATCTTCAAAGATGTAGGCGCGAAAATTGCCAATATGAGCATAGTCATAGACCGTCGGCCCGCAGGTATACATTCCCACTTCACCTTCGCGGATCGGTTTAAACTCCTCCAGCGACCGAGTCATACTGTTATAGAATCTTAGCGCCATAATCCCTTCCTATTCAAGCAACCTCAGGCCTGAGTAAAAGACTTCACCTGTTTCTTGTCAAGTTTCTTAACCAGCTCGATCACCAGCCTGACCGAGGCGTTGTAATCGGAACGTGACATGATCGAGTTGTGACTATGGATATACCTTGTCGGGATGCCGATGACAATCGTTGGCACGCCGATTCGGGAAACATGAATCCAGTAGCCGTCGGTAATGCCGCCCGCCATGCTGGTCAGATGGTACTTTATCTTTAGTTTATCGGCAGTATCGGTGACAAACTGACGCAATTTAACATTGGGTATCATACCGGCATCATAAATGAGAATGGAGGGACCGTTCCCGCACCGTTCTACCGGCTCACCCTTGATGCCGGGCGTATCGCGGGCGATGCCGACATCCAAGACAATGCAGACATCAGGGTCGACCAGCCAGCCAGCGGGCGCCGCGCCGCGACAACCAACTTCCTCCTGCACCGACCCGACACTGAAAAGGGTGTTGGGATGTTTTTTGCCAGCGAGTTTCTGCATCACCTGAATAGCCACCGCGCAACCATAGCGGTCGTCGAGCGCTTTGGCCAGATACATATCCTTGTTTGCCATTACCGTGAAGCGGGAGTCGGGTACTATCACATCGCCGACGGAGATACCCATCCTCTTTTTGACATCGAACTTGCCCTTGACGCCAACATCGATATACATATCCTTGATCTGAAGCACCTTTTTGCGATCTTCCGGTTCCAGCAGGTGCGGCGGCGTCGAACCGATGACTCCGGCAATCGGGCCCTTGCGACCCAACACCATCACCCGCTGCCCCAGTGCGACATGCCCCCACCAACCACCCAGGGGGAGGAACTTGAGGAAACCCTTGGACGTGATCTCGGTAATCATGAAGCCGATTTCATCACAATGACCGATCACCATCACGCGGGGAGCATCGCTGGCGCCCTTCTTCGCGGCAACCACCGAACCCATCTTGTCATAAGAAATTTCGGCGATGTCGCCGAGTTGCTTTGCGAAGATCGTTGTTATCGCCTCTTCATGGCCGGGCGGGCCATAGGCATTGGTCAATTCTTCCAGAAGTTGTTCCGTCTTGTCCATGATAACCTTTCTCCTGATTCTTTATTGCTTGCACCAAATTATTTACCGATTCTCCTGGTAATTCCGAGTCCGCCACAGGCGGATGAAGCAATCTTGAGGGCAGAGCACGCTCTGCCCCTACGCCAAGTGAAGTAACACAATAGACTGCTTCATCGTCCGGCATTGCCGTCCGGCAACCACCGGACGAACCGCGAAACCCAACCCGCCGAGGCGGGCCGGTGTCGGGTTTCTCCTCCTTCGCTAATGCTCAGGACTCGGAACACCGACCTACAAACCTCATTCGTGTTCATTGGTTTCGATATTAGCATACATTACCGACGTTCATCTCCTATTGCCAACTCGATAATACGTTCCAGCAGCTTCTCAAAATTGATGCCGGCAGCCTGAGCCGCTTTCGGCACCAGCGAGGTTGAAGTCATGCCGGGCAGCGTGTTAAGCTCCAGGCAAAATAATTCACCCACCTCATTCATGCGAAAATCGACCCGCGCATAACCACAGCAATCCAGAACCTGGTACGCCGAAAGCGCGTAATCCTTGATCTTATCGGCGACAGCACCACCAAGTTCCGCTGGACAGACATACTCCGATTCACCGGCAGTGTACTTTGCCTGATAATCATAGAACCCTGATTTCGGGACAATCTCCACCACCGGCAACGCTTCCCCACCCAGTATCGCTACGGTTAGTTCTCTGCCCGATATGAATCTCTCAATCAGGATACCTTTGTCATATTTTGCCGCCTGCCTGATGGCATCATTCAGCGCCGAATACTCGCCAACAATGGTGAGGCCGATGGTTGAACCCTGCTGATTCGGTTTGACCACCACCGGGTATTGAATCTCTTCAGCCGCTCTGCTCTCTCCAAAAGCAGCAGCCTGATCGACATCACCGAAAAAGATCAACTCCGGAGTCGGGATGCCGACCGACTCAAAGAGCAACTTGGAGCGGTACTTGTCCATCGCCAACGCCGACGCCGTCACTCCGGAACCGGTATACTTCATGCCGGTGAGGTCGAGCAGCGCCTGCAAAATACCGTTTTCGCCGATACCGCCATGCAGAGCGATGAATACGCAAGTATAGTCATCAAGCCTGCCGGTAGTATCAGTATCAACGGTGTCGCTCGCGGGAACCAATAACTGACCGGCAGAATCAATAGCTAGCTGCCCCCGGGCGAACATTTCGAGACGTCGGCGATCATTGCCCAGGTCGATCAGGATCGCTTGATGCCCCAGAGCCTTGAGACCTGCCGCCACTGCTTGGCCACTTTCAAGTGAGACCTCGCGCTCCGCTGATTCGCCGCCTGCCAATACCACTATCTTCACCGTGTTGGTATTCTCCGTTTTCTGATAAAAAACCTCATTACTACAACGATAACAACAACCGCTATCAGAATAAAGATGATCGTGTTATAGGTGTCCAGAATCGAATCGATTTTTTGCCAATCACGCCGGAGTGCCAGCGCCAGGTAGAGAACCAGGAAGTTCCAGGTGAGGGTCGAAATCAGGCTATAAATGAGCATCTTCGCCGGACGCACGTTGCCGACACCGGCAAACAAAGCCAGCAGCGCCCTGGCGCCGGTCAGGTAACGTGATACGAGCAGCAGTTTCTCGCCCCAGCGGGCAAACCAGCGCTCCAGCTTTTCCAATTTGTTAACATTCAACCACCTGATCTTCCGGCTGGCAAAGATCGCCCGCCCCTTGCTGCGGCCGATGTAGTAGAGCGCCATCACCGAGATCAAGGTGCCGATCACCGACAGAAAGTAGATCAGCCCCCAGGAAGCATGGCTGCCGGCAGCATAAACACCGCAGATGAAGATAGCAGTGTCGCCGGGATATGGGGGAAAGAAGTTTTCGATAGTCATGGACACCAGGACAAAAAGATATATCCAAAGGGGGCTGTGGTTGGCAACCAGGTCAAACAACTGGTCGGTTCGGGCCAGGAGATACTCCATTACTGCTCTACCAGAACCACCGCCATTGCGGCGATGCCCTCGCCCTGACCGGTGAATCCCAATCCCTCAGTGGTGGTGGCTTTTAGAGAGATCACATCTACAGAAGTCTGCATAGCCGTGGCGAGGTTTGCTCTTATCTTATCAGAATATGGCGCTATCCGGGGCTTTTCCAGCACTAAGGTCAGGTCGGCGTTTACCAGCCGCCAGTGGTGATGTTGCAGCAGCCGTACCACCTGCTCCAACAGCCGCAGAGAGGAGATGTCCTTATACTGAGGATCGTCGGGTGGGAAATGCTGACCAATATCACCCAGCGCTGCCGCTCCCAAAAGAGCATCACAAAGCGCATGCGTCAGCACATCGGCATCAGAATGGCCAACCAAGCCGAGGGGATGATCGATTTGCTCGCCACCGAGGATAAGCCTGCGTCCCTCACCAAAGGGATGCACATCAAAACCAAAACCTACTCGCTGCAAAAATATCTCCCGTTAATACGCATTCATTCACGCAGCAACTTGCGCGCCGCTTCCAGATCCTGCGGCGTAGTAATCTTCATATTGGTGCGGCTGCCTTCGACCACCCTCACGCTAATCCCGAACGCTTCACAAACCGAGGCGTCATCAGGAAATTCGCGATCCTGCTCCAGCGCCTGGATGTAAGCCGATATGATCGCCTCGTACCTGAATACCTGCGGTGTCTGGGCAATCCAGACTTTGCTGCGGTCAATAGTGGAAATGACAAATTCCCCCTCCACCCGCTTCAAGGTTTCCGTCTGGGGCACCGCCAGGACAGCAGCGTCATGCGCTGCGGCCACCCTGCCGACCTGTTCTATTTCTGCGACCGTGATAAAGGGACGAACGCCATCATGAATGAAAACGAGGTCAGCGGTATCGGGCACCGCTTTCAGGCCGGCGAGGATCGAATCGAAGCGGGTGGCGCCGCCGGCAATGACATCAGTGACTTTTCCGAAACCAAAGCGATCAATGACTGCTTCCCGAGCATAGGTAATGTCAGTGTCAGCAACAACTATGATAATCGAGTCAATCCATTCACTAGCTTCAAACTTATCAATTGTCCAGGCGAGAATCGGTTTACTTTCCAAGGGTCGGAACTGTTTGGCGACCGCTCCCGGCAGGCGAGTGCTGGCGCCGGCGGCGGTTATGATGCACCAGTTATTCATTCGACAAACATCGCGTCGCCGTAAGAATAGAAGCGGTACTTGTTCTCAATGGCGAATTCATACGCCGACAGGATTGCCTCTTTGCCGGCAAATGCCGCCAGCATCGCCAGCAAAGAAGAAGCAGGAAGATGGAAATTGGTGATCATAGCGTCAACTACCTTGAACTCATAGCCGGGGAAGATGAAAAGATCAGTGTCATCATGGCCGGCGACTATCTCGCCATGCTTGCGGAAACAACCCTCAAGAGCGCGGGCGGCTGAAGTACCGACAGCAACGACTTTGCTACCATCACTGCGGGCGGTATTGACGGCTGCGGCGGCTTCCTCGCTGATCCAGTACTCCTCCATATCCATCTTATGTTTCTCATAATGCTTCGACTCGATCATCTTGAACGTGCCGCGACCGATATCGAGCCTGATACTGCAAGTCTGGACGCCTTTCTTCTCCAGTTTCTTGAAAAGCTCCTCGGAAAAATGGAGACCGGCGGTCGGTGCGGCAATCGAAAACCCCTCTCTGGCATAGACCGTCTGATACATCTGCCGGTCGAGAGCGACATCATCCCGCCCGATATAGGGAGGCAGCGGCATATGTCCATACTTCTCCATCAGTTCCTCCGCGGTGGCGCCGGAAAACAGCACACGACGGGAACCATCGGCGAGTATCTCCTTGACCTCGCAAAATTCGCGGGCGGAGAAATAGAAACGGTGACCGGCCTTGGCTTTCTTGCCGGGACGGACTAAGCAAATCCACTCCTGGTCAGTCAGCTTGTCCACCAGGAATATCTCGCACCTTCTCCCGGACTGGCTGCCGACGCCATAAAGTCGTGCTTTCTGTACTTTGGTGTCATTCAGTATCAGCAGATGTTTGTCGGTCAGGAGGTGGACAATGTCGGTGAAGACATGCTCTTCCAGTTCACCGCTGGCGCGCTTCAAGTAGAGCAACTTGCATTGATCGCGTTGCTCTGCGGGGAACTGCGCTACCAAACTCTGCGGCAGGTTGTAGGTGATTTTCTCCATGACGCCTTATACTTTCAGCAAGTCAGGGGCAGGTCAGGAACCCTTTCCTGACGCTTTAATCCATCTGAACCACACATGTTCCGTCGGGAAAGGGTTCCCGACGGCGCAGAAGGTAACTGATTCAACTCATAGGGGTACACCGTGGTGCACCCAATAGGCACGCGGCAGCGTGCCCCTACAGTTTGGGATAACAGCCCACTAATCTTGTTACCGATCACTTCCCCCCAGTCTGTTAGAATAGATTCGCCTGCTTGTTGTCATTCTCTTTGTAGTTAAGATGTTTGTACGCCGCCGTTGTCGCCACCCGACCGCGGGGCGTCCGGTTCAAAAGTCCTTCCTGGATCAGGAACGGCTCATAAATCTCTTCAATCGTTTCTCCCTGCTCGCCGACAGCTACCGCAAGTGTATTCAAGCCCACAGGGCCGCCGGAGAATTTCTCGACAATCACCCGCAGGATTTTCTTGTCCATATCATCAAGACCGAGATGATCGACATCGAGACGATCAAGGCTATCGGTCGCCAGTGATTCGACAATCCGGCCGTCGCCATTAACCTGGGCAAAATCACGCAGACGGCGCAACAAGCGGTTGGCGATTCGGGGCGTACCCCGTGAGCGGGCGGCAATCTGACGGCGACCACCATCGTCAAGTTCGACCCGGAGGATTTTTGCCGACCGGATCAGAATCTGCTCGATATCCACCGCATCATAATAGTCAAGACGGCCAACCACGCCAAAGCGGGCCCGCATGGGCGAAGTAAGCAAACCGGCACGCGTGGTGGCGCCGATCAGCGTAAACGGTTTGAGCGGTAGTCGTACGCTGCGGGCGGCCGGCCCCTTGTCGATAATAATATCAAGAGAGAAATCCTCCATCGCCGGATAGAGATACTCCTCTACCACATGATTGATGCGATGAATCTCGTCGATAAAAAGGCAGTCACGTTCCTTGAGATTGGTAAGAATACCGGCCAGGTCGGCGGCCCTTTCCAGAATCGGCCCCGAGGTAGCCTTGATGCCAACACCCAATTCCGCAGTGATAACATGCGCCAGGGTCGTTTTACCCAGGCCGGGCGGGCCGTAG
>JAGLUH010000030.1 GCA_023134875.1 Candidatus Zixiibacteriota bacterium | reverse complement strand
TTATTGTCGGTTCCCTTATCGCTGCATTGGGTTATCAGCAACAGCGCCAGTATCAGGCTCGCGATTACCAGCGTACCAAAAGATTGTCTATTCATGACAACACCTACCTCCATCGGTTCTCTACTTGTACAGACGAATAAGGCCGATAGTTGTCAAATTGTCCCACACCGGTATCGTCGGCGTCCTTTTCCTAACCCTGCTCCTGGGCGACTTTTTTCAGCTTGTCATTGGCGAAGATCGCGATTTCCACCCGGCGGTTGGCCGCCTTACCGACAGTAGTGCTGTTGTCGGCAATTGGTTGAGATTCACCGTATCCCATCAGGCGGAAACGAACCGGACTCACCTGCTGCACCGAGAAATAGTTGCCTACTGAATTCGCTCGCCTGATCGACAAATCCATGTTGTATTCTTCCGGACCGTCGGAGTCGGTGTGGCCTTCAATCAGGATTTCGGTGTCGTCATACTTATTAAGGATTACGGCAAGTTTTTGCAGATTGGTTTTCGCCGCGCTCTGCAACTCTGATTTGTTGACAGCGAAGAGAATTCCAGAATCAAAGGTGATCTTGATACCCTCGCCGACACGTTCGATCTTGGCCCCTTCCAGGTCACGACGCATCTCTTCAGCCTGCTTATCCATGTAGTTACCGATATAGGCGCCCGCAACGCCACCCACTGCCGCTCCCAGGATCGCTCCCACGGCGGTATTGCCCGCCTCATGGCCGATCACGCCTCCCACCACCGCACCGGCACCGGCGCCAATGATTGCACCTTTTTCTTTCCTGCTCATCGAGGCACAGCCAAAGATGCTAATAACAAAGGCGGCGATAACAATCAACTGAATGGCTTTTCTCATTTCATTTTCTCCCTGGTTTATTTGGACTGTCTCATCCCAGATGTAGGTCAAAAACCCTGTGGTTTTGACATCCTTTTTTGATCAAGTAAAACGCCGGGTTGCATCTTGACTGAAGTAAAAGGCTTATATCCCGCCTGTGTCAACACAAAACTGAATGTGATCTCACCGGCGAATCCAAGAAAGCGCTTGCCACCGATATCCCGGTTGACTACAATCACAAGCAGATGTTTCACATTGGCAATAATCGGAAAAAACCGAAAGGAGAGACCACTGATGAGTATTAAAATGCGCGCGATAAGCCTTGCCGCAGTGGCGTTTCTTGTGCTGGCCGGTTCCTTGTGCGCTCAGAGCATAACGGAGCAGCAGTTGTCGCAATATCCGGTGCGTTTCGCAATACTCGGTGATCGTACCGGTGGGCATGTGCCGGGGATTCATGGCCAGATTGTCGCTGAGATCGAACGGCTCAAGCCCGACTTTGTCATCACGGTAGGAGACATGATTGAAGGCTACACCGAAGATACAACGGTAATCAACGCCGAGTGGGAGGAGTACCTTGCCCTGGTGAAACCGCTGTCCATGCCCATTTACTACACACCCGGCAATCATGACATCACCACCGACGCAATCCTGGAACCATATCGACGTTACATCGGTAGGGAGTACTACTCCTTTGACCATCGCGGTCTCCATTTCGTGATTCTTGACAACAGCCGCTGGCGATACAGCCGGGAACTCCCCGCCGAGCAGATTGAGTGGTTGATAGATGACCTCAGGCAAAACCGCGACGCTGTTCATACTCTTGTGTTCATACACAAGCCTTTCTGGTATAACACAACGGCGCTCGGTAAGCCGGATACGCTCCACTCTCTTTTCACCAATTTCGGAGTGGATGCCGTAGTTACCGGTCATTTCCATCGCTATTTCACCGGTGTCTATGACGGCGTCAGCTATACCTGTATTGGCAGTTCCGGCGGCGCTATGACTCCCGGTCCGACCGGACTGGGGTATCACTTCGGCTGGGTAACCGTCGATGATAAGGAGATAGCGATCGTCCCTGTCAAGCTGGGGAGTGTGCTGCCCTGGGACGAGGTTTCGGTTGACGATCTCTATTTTCTCAACAAGATCGATTACTTCGGCATTTCCTTTGTGGAACCGTTGGCGGTAAGTGAGGATTTGACCGTAGCAGCGGCAACGCTGAAAGTGGATATTCACAATTTCCATGACAAGCTGACCTTAGACGACACGCTTCGCTGGAGTGTACCGGAAGGCTGGTCGGTCGAACCGGAGAGCCTGCCACTGACCGTTGCGCCGCAAGGTAAAGAACAGATCAGCTTTCAGGTTGCCGGTAGTGCCAATCTGTATCCGGTACCTGCCCTAACAGTAACATTCCCCTTTCTCGATACCCTGACGCGATCGGTCAAGGCGGAACTCCTGGTTGCCCGCCAGGTTATTTGTCGCCACGCAACCAGAGCGCCTCAGATTGACGGTAAACTAACGGAAGAAATATGGCAATCGCCGCAGTCGCAGTATTTCGCTCCTGATGGCAAGACGTGCCTTATCGATTCGACCGCCTTCTTCTTTGCCTATGATAATGATAACCTCTATCTGGCCGCTCACTGTCACGAGTCGAAGATTGATTCGCTCTTTGCCGCCGCCACCGAACATGACGGCGCGGTTTATAGCGAGGATTGTGTCGGCTACTTTATCCAGCCTGACATAAACGACCTCACTGTCTACCAGTTTTATTTCAATCCGCTCGGTACTGTTTTCGACCAGAAGATCACACCCTATCCCGATGGCTACTTTGATGGTGATCCGGACTGGAACGGTATTTATGACGTGAAGATCTCTCGCGGTGACGATTTCTGGGAGATTGAAGTGCGCATACCGTTGGCTCAACTTGCCGTGACTGCGGAGAGCGGCCAGAAGTGGCGACTCAATTTCCGGCGCAAGCAGGAACGCTTGGAGAGCGCCGGCGACTGGCAGGTGCCGATTGATTACAACCCGAAAACCTTTGGTGTGTTGTTGCTGCAATAAGAAGCCAGCATAACAGCTATCCGGACGGGATGCTGCACTCACTGGCGGTATTAGCCCTGACGATGGTAGTCTACTGGTTCGTCGTCAAGCGACAGAGCGGGTCGTAAGCCTTTAAGGACAAGCTGCTTGAGGCAATTAGCTAATATTCGTGTAGTATTCGCAGAAAGAGGTACAGTATCTGTTTCTCTTCAGTTCACATACCTCAACTTATTTCTCTGAACTGTCGATAGAGATAACTGTTGACAAATACAGCATAAGTAATATGATAAGTTGTCTGTAACCCTTGAACTTCTTTCCACAATGAGGCATAGGGATGGTGAAGACGACCACAAAAAAGAGAGCGCGAACGAGAAATTCTGCAGCATCGAAAAAGAGTAAAGAGTACATTTATCCCGGAGATAGGTGTGGAGAATACCTATGGTCCGATTATGTCAGGGTGAACTCCGGTCCCAGAGGTATATTGTTATCTTTTGGTCAGTTTCATCCTGAGGTTGGCAAGTACCAGATCATCAAGGAGATTCTGCTCCCGTACGAGGTCGCAATCTCACTTCGCACCATCATAGGGAAGCAGATTGACGCCCTTACAGAGAAAGGCCTCATCGAGATAACCAACCCCCAAAAGGAATAGTGGTGAACATGCCTGAGAAATGGGAATCCTTACCTGAAGCTATTGCGAAAAAAGCGATCTTGGTGCGGAGCTCCAATCCATGGTCTTCATGGGATCCACCACAGGTGAAGGTTAATTTCAACCGCAAAGCTGTTTTTCCAAGCCAGACAACTGCAAACTTCCCATCGGCATACAGCTATCTCGATTGGGGACAGAACCGCCCGCGACCAGCATCTGCCTTTGCATCCCCGAACAGAACGGTTCACTTGGACAGATTAAGCGTCGGAACCGCAATCCTCTCAATCGACAGCGGCTTGCGGCTGAAAGTGGACTTGATACGCGAAGGTAAAACATTTGTAGCGTTCAACGTGCGATTTGGGGTTTACGGTTTTGGAATGGATGATGAGCAAGCTCTTAAAGACTTCAAAGCTGCATTTATCGAATTCTACGCTGATATTGTAGATTCACCTGAAAAAGAGCTAGGTGACAGCGCCTTGGAACTTAAGAAAACGCTTTTGACTTTTGCCACTTTGACCTGCGATGGGTGATATTAAGCGGGCTGTTATCAAGAAGTCGCTCAAAGAAAAAGGTTTTAGGCTTATCAAGGGTAAAGGACGGGGGGATCACGAGAAACTGTGCTTCTATCACAAGGGCAAGCGCTATCCCAACATTACGGTTGTTTTGTCACGCGGGTCCGGGTACAAGACCTACAGCACACCTTTGCTCAAGTATATGAAGCCGTTAGTTCATTTGGATAAGCTTGAGGATCTTCAGAATCTCTTCAGATGTCCTATGAGCTGCAATCATTATCTGTCCATACTAAAGAAAAAGGAACTTCTCTGAGTCTTGTTCTTCCCCCAAGAAAACGACACGTGGCTCGCCATTCATGGTGGGATACTCTAACCGCCTGGGTGGACAGGTGGCTCATCATTTATGGTGGACGGGCTACCGGATAGAAGGAGTAATCAATACCGTTCGCGGCGCTCGATTATGTAGTTGGATCCAGCGAGGGATTTGGTGTACGATTTCAAATCGGCGAGCATGTGCGACATCTGCCCCAGATGAGTGAAACTGTTATTAGCGATCAATACCGCGATCGATATCGTCATCAGGCCGAATGTTTTCTTCCGGCCGCCGCGGCCGGTGGTGATGATTTGCCCTCGTTCGCGGTCATCCTCATGGTAGCGGTAGGGAATGATCGCATCGAAAGCTTTGATTATATTGGCGCAAACGCTGTCGACCATCTCCACCGGCAGCAGGAAAAGGAAATCATCGCCGCCGATATGACCAACGAAACTGTCGGGTGAGAGATCGGAGACGACATCGCGAATGATGTGCGCCACCAGGCGCAGAACCCGATCGCCGTAGAAATAACCGCGATGATCGTTGTAGGCCTTGAAATCATCGATATCGAGGTAGCAAACGGCGAACTTCTCCTGTGCCTGCAACCTGCTGTTGACTTCCTGCTCGATGATGACCGGCCCCGGCAGCCTGGAGGTGGGATTGATCGCCATATCACGGCGCGACCGTGTCGTTATCATTTTCACCTTGAGGGCGAACAGTTCGCCGTCCCATTCACCCCAGATGAAATCGTCAGCGGCCGATGAGAGGCCAGCCCTGATCTGCTCCCTGGTGGGGCGGCGATGATAAATAACAGCGGGAATGATCGAGAGGGACATATGCTTGTCCGCCTGTTCGATCAGGTTGACTGCCTCCTCCAGATCACCATCAACACAGATTAGAATGAAATCGATACGGTTGCGCAGAGCGATGCGAAATAGGTCCGACATCTTCTTGAAATTGAAAATACGCACCTGTTCCCAGCCGGGCACCACCAGCAACTGCGAAGCGATGTTGCCGACTTCATCGTAAAGCGCGACCGACCTCCACTCACTTTCACCATGACGCTTTTGCGGCGGGTGAACGAAACTCTGTTGGATAACGGCCTGATTCAAGGAAGGTTCCTCTCGCGCGGGTGAAACTCGCGATGCACTGACTTCAGATACGACTGATTCAGTTGCGTATAAATCTGCGTAGTAGTTATATCGGCATGACCAAGCATTTCTTGCACCGCGCGCAAAGAAGCGCCGCCGTCGATCAGATGGGTGGCAAAACTGTGCCGGAAAGTATGAGGTGTGATTCGTCTGATGATTCCCACTGCCCGCACCCGTTTGCGGACCATATTAAACATACCCATCCGTGAAAAGGGAGCGCCAAAGCGATTCAAGATCAGGGTATCGCGACTATTGGGACCGACCTGCAACCGGCGCTCATTATTCAGATAAATGAGAATATGCTTCGTGGCCTCTTCACCTACCGGCACGATACGCTCTCTGCCTCCCTTGCCGACTACACGCAGATGTTCCACTTCAAGAAAGAGATTGCTGCACTTGAGTGCAATCAACTCGGAGATACGCAGACCGGAACCGTAAAGGATTTCCAGCGCCGCGCGATCACGCTGGCCGAATCGCTGTTGCAGATCGATGGCATTGAAGATCTGTTCGATCTCCGCTACGCTCAGGATTTCGGGTAGATTACGAAAGAGTCGGGGGGTCTCAATACGGATCGCCGGGTTGTCATCGACTATCCGTTCCCGCGTCAGAAAGCGGAAGAAACCACGCAAGGTCGATATATGACGGGCTGTCGAAGCGGGCGCCAGTCCGATGCGGCTCAATGTTCCGAGGTAGTCAACCAGTTCGCCGGTACGCACCTGCTGCCAGGTATCAATGTGCCGCGATGTGAGATACTCGGCAAATCGTTCAAGGTCGCGGCGATAGGATTCGCGGCTGTTCTCTTTGAGGTTTCGCTCCAGCTCGATATAGTTGAGGAAAAGACCGATCTCCTCCCGCATCGGTCAGAATACCTCCGTCAGATAATCAAGCGTGGCCGCGGGGTCGATACCCGCCTCGGTGGCGACCGCTATGGTAGCGGCGGCGACACTATTGACACCGCCATCCCTCAGCGCCCGAGCCGCTGCATGTAATGTTGCGCCTGATGTGGTAACATCATCCACCAGCAGAACCGACTTCCCCGCCAGATCAAAGTCGCGGGACACCTCGTATATATCATGCACATTGGCGAAGCGTTCAGCGATGGTGAGACCGATTTGATCCCGATTCTGCCTGACCTGAATCAGTTGCCCGGGCAGGTACTCAAGCTGTAACGATTCCGCCAGTTGCCTGGCGATAACTTCCGACTGATTGAAACCGCGCCGCACCTGTTTACGGTAGTGCAGCGGCACCGGACAGACTGCTTCGATTTTTTCAAGATGCTTAAACTCCTTGAGCTTGTTCACCAACATTTCCCCCAGAAGCTTACCCAACCCCGGTTTGGGAGAATACTTAAAGGCCTTGATCAGATTGCCGTAGGGGCCGTCATAGGTGCCAAGCGAATAGACCCATTTGATCAGAGTACGCTTACGACAATGGTGGCATCGGGAAATCGGTTTATCCTGCAAGTGACGACAGATCGGGCAAACCGGCGCCGGTCGCTGTTCGAGAATACTCCGGCAACGATGACACAGCCAGATATTGTCACCGTCAAAGGCGGCACCACAGACCTGACAGAGAGGGGGATAGATAAACTTGAGCAGGTCAGAGAATAGGGAGCGCAGGGTTGGCTCCGGCGGCGGTGACGAATTGGTCATCAGAGCTCTTCCAGTTTGCGACGGATGACCTCGGCCTCGGGTTCATCGCCGACCACTTCCAGGAATCGCTGCCAGTAAGTCCGGCAGGCACTGGTATCAGCCCGCGCCAGGTGAACCACGCCGAGATTGAAGAGGGCTACCCGATGATCGGGCGCCAGCGCCAGCGCGTGTTCAAGATGAAAAACAGCCTCCCGGAACCGGCCGATAGCGTGATAACAAGCTCCCAGGTCAATCATTACCTCCAGATGGAGAGAATCAAGTTCGAGCGCTTGCCGGTACTGCCTGATAGCATGATCGTAGAGGCCGCGATCCATAAAGTTATTGCCCTGGGAGACGGACGTTTCAAACTGAGAGTCAGTGGTTGCCGTCTCAGCAGCGGGGAACGATTCCAGACGATTGTGGTGGGCTGCCAGGTTGTAGGCAACGACAGATACAACAGCCAGTACTGCCAATATGAGATAGTCCCGCCGACGTGTTTGGGGAGACATCTCAACTATCCTCTGCTGCCGGTTCCTGGTCGCTGCCAAATGACCGTTCGATCTCAATTACCCCCTTGACCTTTCTTTTGATACGGTCCATGACGCGGTTGAGGTGATTGATATTCTTGATCTGGATAATGAACTGACCGAGAGCGGCGGCTTCGCCCGAACTGATCTCAGCGCCGCGAATATCGGCATCCGCGCTGGCGATTACCTCGATGATATCAGCCATGATGTTCTTGCGTTCTTCGATTATAACTCTCAGCTTGACCAGGAAACCCTGGCCGGCGCGAACATCCCAACTGACTTCGACCTGTCTTTCCGGTTCCTGGGCGTGTTTAATGGCGTTGATGCAGTCGGCACGATGAATTGATATTCCCCGCCCGCGGGTGATGAAGCCGACTATCTTTTCACCCGGCACCGGCTGGCAACAGCGAGCGAAACGAAACATCATGTTGTCTATACCGGCGACTTTGATTCCCTGTCCGTGGCGGGCGCGATCGACGAACTTCTTGACAAGAGATTCTTTGGGATGATCCGGCGTATCGGGGGGATATATCTTGGCGACCAGTTTATCGGCATCGATCTCGCCGTGACCAACCATCGAAAACATCTGGTCGGCGCCGGTGAAAGAGAGCGCCATAGCAGCGTCAATGATTTGTTCCTGACTGGGTTGCTTGAGCCGCTTTTTCTTGAGAGTACGCTCCAGCATTTCCTTGCCCAAACGCACCGACTCCTCAAATCCCTTCTGCTTGAGATACTTCCTGATCTTGGCGCAGGCCACCGAGGTCTTGCAGGTAGCAAGCCAGTCCCAGGAGGGTTCGGCATGCGGCGAGGTCAACACTTCGACTTCATCACCCGACTTGAGCAGCGTCTCAAAGGGAACCAGGCGACCGTTGACCTTGGTGCCGGAGCAGTGCAGACCGACGTCAGTGTGTACCGAGAAAGCGAAATCGAGAGCGGTGGCGCCGTGCCGCAGACGTTTCAATTCACCCTTGGGAGTGAAGACAAACACCTCATCCTGAAAAAGGTCAATCTTGAGATACTCCAGAAACTCGGCGGGGCTGGTCATCTCTTTCTGCCAGGTCAGCACTTCGTGCAGCCAGGCGAGTTGTCGATCCGCTTCATCCAGTTCCTTCTTATCTTCTTTATAGAGCCAGTGCGCAGCGATACCGTACTCGGCGACATGATGCATCGCCCGGGTGCGAATCTGAATCTCCACCATCCGGCCCCGCGGACCCACGACCGTCGTATGCAGTGACTGATACATGTTCTGCTTGGGAACCGCGATATAGTCATGGAAGCGATCATTAACCGGCGTCCACTGATTGTGAATCACTCCCATAGTGTGATAGCAATCCTTGATAGTGCCGGTGATGATGCGCACGGCGACCAGGTCGAATATCTGGTCGAAGGGTAGTTTGCGTTTGGCCATCTTGCGGTAGATCGAATCGAAATGCTTGGCGCGCCCGCTGATCTCGGCTTGCAGCCCCTCTTCCCGCAGCATCTTGCTCAGGGCGCTGGTTACTTCATTGATGTAGGCCTGGCGATCCGAACGTGACTCGTCGATCCGTTTCACCAGTTCATCATAGACGTTCGGATTCAAGTACTTGAGGGAGAGGTCTTCCAGTTCCCACTTGATCTTGGCCATGCCGAAACGGTGGGCCAGCGGCGCAAAAATCTCGCGCGTCTCGGTGGCGATTTGCACCTGTCGTTTGCGGTCGAGATATTCCAGGGTGCGCATGTTGTGCAGGCGGTCGGCCAGTTTGATAATAATGATGCGGATGTCATCAGCCATCGAGAGCAGCATCTTGCGAAAATAATCGGCCTGGATTTCCTCACGGCTGTTGTAGCGGTAGGCGCTCAGCTTGCTGACACCGTTCACCAGTTGCGCGATCTCCGCCGAGAACTCCTTTTCGATTACCTCGATAGTAATACCGGCATCCTCGACGACATCATGCAGCAAGCCGGCGGCCACCGTGGCGCTGTCCAGACGCTGCTCGGCTAGAATAAAGGCGACGTTCAACGAATGCTCGACATAAGGCTCACCTGATTTACGTTTCTGACCACGATGCGCCCAACTGGAGAACTCATAAGCCTTGCGAAGCAACGGGATATTGACATCCGCATTGATTGCTTCCACATGGATGATGAACTGCGCCAGGTTCATCAGTCCCATCGGGAACTTGTACTTGGGGAGTCTGTCGTCGGTTTCGTGAGTCACCGGAGAGTTCTCCTCCGTCGCGTCACTACTCATATCAATAGTTTAGCATCTTCTTCAAGTTTAGACAAGATGAATGCGGCTACCGTTTCCGTGGCGACGGCGTCCATGCAAGCAACGGCAGCGCTCGCCTTGCCGTCTATTCGAGGGACAAAGAGCTTGACGAGTCTGCCGCCCGGCCCCCAGCGGGTGGCAGAGAGCGCCGTTTGGGGCGGGTAGATGCCGACGGCGAATGTGCCGACAGCGGCAGCGATATGAATCGGGCCGGTGCTGCCGGTGACGATCATCTTTGCGTTCCTGATAACGCCGACAAGCGTGGTCAGATCGGTCTCTCCGGCCAGATTGAGATGACTCCGCCGCCGAGAGGCCAGGGCTGCGGCAATCATCGATCGTTGTACCGCCGAGCCGGTAATAACCACCTGATGGTCACTGGCCGCAATCTTGTCGGCCAGATCGAGGTAACGAGAGAGCCGCCAGTTTGGAGCTGATCCCTGCGAAAGGGGGTGTATCACCACGTAGTGAGGGCGATCGCTTCTCTTTTCGAGCAGCCGGCGGGCGGCGTTGATCTGCCGGTCGCTTACCGTCAGAGCCGGCCGGTGCCGCTTGAGGTCGGGGAAAAGGGACTCCACCAGGTCATAGTTGAGGTCAAGTTCATGTTTGCTGCTTTTGCGACGATGCAGTTTCACCTGATGATTGAAAAGGAAACTATAGCCGCGATAGGCCGTGCCGACGCGCCGGTCAATGCCGGCGAATGCCGCCGCCAGCGCCAGGCCGAAACGGGGATAGATATGAATGATAGTATCAAACCGGTGCTCGCCCAGCAACTGGGCCAGTTCCTTGATTGCGCCAAAACCCGCCGGCGATCTCCCCTTGATTGTCAGGATATCGTCGAGATAGCTCTCGTTCTCAAGTAACGGTTTAGTGTATTCAGATACTAACAATGACAGATGTAACTGCGGGTGCCGTTCCGCGATTGAACGCGCCACCGGCAGCGTGAGTATCAAGTCGCCGATGGCGTCAGTGCGGCAGAGGAGAATCTTCTTCATCGGCGCTGCAACTCCCACAACCTGGCATACTTGCACAACACATGAAACGACGAAAAAAGCGCCAGCAACAAACCCTCGATACCGTCGCGCCAGCCGCTTCGGAGGAAGTACATCTTGATAAAGATCGCCGGTGGTTTGACAAGAAGACTTGAACACCGGAAAGCTTTTTTCCGGTCAGCCAATGCCTGGGCTGAAAGTGAAGTATAGCGATCCAGCTTGGCGAGATAGTGGGTAATGTCGGGATCGGTATGGTGCCGGATATGGCCGGACAGCCTGCCGATTCTGCCATTAACGACCACTGATTCATGAACCGTATCGCTGGTAAACGATCCTTTCTCCCGCCTGAACAGGCGAAGCAGATAGTCAGGATACCAGCCGGAATGTTTGATCCACCGGCC
The DNA here is from genome assembly GCA_023134875.1 of Candidatus Zixiibacteriota bacterium. Classification (GTDB taxonomy): domain Bacteria; phylum Zixibacteria; class MSB-5A5; order CAIYYT01; family CAIYYT01; genus JAGLUH01. The sequence continues at coordinate 3,199 of JAGLUH010000030.1, read as the reverse complement.
CAGGAAGGAGGAAATCCGATTGAGCCGGTGAGCATCGTATTCATTTGAGTTGATAGCTTGCTGAATTTGCTCTTGTAGAGTTGCATCGATTTCCTCGTCGGCATCAAGAGAGAGCACCCAGTCGCCGGTCGCCTGCTCCAGCGTCGCCTGTTTGGCCGGGCCGAAACCGATGAATTCCTGTTGAATGATCTTACAGTCGTAACGTTCGGCTATCGCCACAGTTTCGTCGGTGGAGTAGGAATCGCAGATGACAATCTGGTCGGCGAACTTCACCGACTCCAGGGCGCGGGCGATATTCTTCTCTTCATTTCGGGTGATGATAATAACTGAGAGCGTCGCCATCCTGCCTACCTTGTGGGACGTTGTCTCAAGAGTGATTTCCGACTATATTCCTGCATTGACGAAAATCTGGTCATTGCGAGTCCGGCGGTTGCCGGACGAAGCAATCTCTCGGATTGGAAAAGATTGCCACGTCCTCCCGCTTTGCGGGACTCCTCGCAATGACGACCGTGTAGCAGATTCACTTGAATGTGAATATGAATCATATCACTTGTCCTTTGAGACGACCCTTGCCGGTGTGGGTTGATAAATCTCAGCCAGGACTTCGTCGATCTTGTCGCGATACTGTCTGACGGTGATCGCCTGAAGCGAATCCCACTCCGGCGAACGCAAGACCCATGATCTCTCCGACAACGGCCGCCAGCGGGCGAAATTGCCCTCCGCCTGCGAATAGAGTCCGAGCAAGGGAACGCCCAGGTTGGCGGCGATATGGCAGATCGAGGTATCGGGCGACATGATGCAGTCGAGGTGCTTGACCATGCTGATCACGTCGAGCAGCGACAACCCGGATTGAATCACCCGGACATTGTCACCGCCGGCGGCGATCCTTTGTGCTTGATGATAGTCGACCGGTGCGGCCATAATCAAAAACTGCCGATCGGCATAGTCCGCAGCAAGGCCTCTTACCAGTTCAGTGTATTTCTCCTCCCCCCAGGCGCGGTTCGGTTTGCCTGCGGAGATATTGATTCCGATCAGGCCGGAGTATCTCTCCTCACACAGTTCGGCAATTAATTGCCGACCCCGCTCCCACTGCTGCGGCGCCAGACGGATCGGCGAGTAGGCGGGGCACTGATCGGGTGTGATACCGAACGGAATCAGGGCGGCGGCATGAACCTTACTGGCGTGCGTGCGCGCCATTGGTTTGCGAGGGATATTGAAATCATATAGACCGGTCAGGTTGTTTTTGCGCACACCGATCTTGTAGCCGTTTCCGCCCGCCACCTGCACCATGATCAGGGACGTGACCGACACATTAGCCACCAGGTCAATGGTGACATCGTAACGCTGCCGCCGCAGCGCCAGCAACGTTTGCCAGGTCTGCCTGATTCTATCCTTGCGAAAGAGATATATCTGGTGGATGGCGCTGTCATGTTCGATTATCATTCGGTTCTCACGCGAGGCGAGCACATCAATCCGCAGGTGCGGATAGCGCTCTTTGAGAGTATGAAAAGTGGGCAGGCTGATAATCATATCGCCCACTTTGTCGTAGCGCAGGATTAGAACTGTCTTGACCTGGTGGGGATTAAGGGAAGGTTTCCTCGCGGGTGCGCCGCGCCGCAGCAGAAAAAAGATAATCCAGACCACCAGCCACTTGAACTGGACTTCAAATTCCTTGGTTACTCTCGCCAGTCGCGGCGATTTCTTTTCGAGTATCGTTTGCATGATTGTTCTCAAATTGGAGGTCGTAGAGCCGCCGGTAAACTCCATGCCGGCGCAACAGCTCTTCATGTTTACCCTGCTCGACAATCCGGCCCTCCTTGACCACCAGGATATTATCAGCATGGAGGATAGTGGATAACCGGTGGGCGATGACTATCGTCGTCCGTCCCGCCATCAGGCGGTCGATCGCCTCCTGCACCAGGCGTTCCGACTCGGTGTCAAGCGATGAAGTAGCCTCGTCGAAAATCAGGATGTCAGGGTCTTTCATCAGGGCGCGGGCGATTGCCAGCCGCTGTCGCTGACCGCCGGAGACCATCATGCCGCGATTGCCGATTACGGTGTCATAGCCCTGTGGCATCTGGCTGATAAACTCATCCGCATTGGCGGCGTGCGCCGCCTGCTCAAGTTTCTGTCGGTCATCGCGTCCGCTGGGATAGGCGATATTATTGGCTACCGTATCGTTAAACAGGATAGTCTCCTGTGTCACTACGCCCAGCAGGTGGCGCAGCGAAGTGAAGGATACTTGCCTGAGATCGACACCGTCAATCAGTACCGCGCCCCGAGCCGGATCGTGAAAACGGCAGAGCAGATCAATCAACGTCGATTTACCTGCGCCCGACGGCCCCACCAGGGCGACGATTTCACCTTTTTTCACCGAGAAGCTGATATCCTCCAGCACCATGTCGCCGGTATCATATTCAAAGTAGACCTGGTCGTAGACAATACTGTCCGCGAAGGCTCCCAGGTGAACTGGATTGGGCACCTCGATGACCTCCGCCTTCGTATCAAGCAGATCGAAAATCCGCCTCGCCGCCGCCAGGCCTTCGTGGATACGGATATTAACGTTTGATACCGACTTGGCGGGGTTGATGATTGAAAACATGGCGAAGAGAAAGAGCAGAAAATCGGGCGGTTTCAAAAATTGCTGTGCCAGCACCAGTTTGCCGCCGTACCAGAGAATCAGGGCGGCTGCCGTAACGCCGAGGATTTCGTTGATCGGGCCGGGAAAGAGGCGAATACGGTTGATCTTGAGCATGGTGCGGAAATAATCGGTGGTGCGTGAGGTGAAACGGCGCAGTTCATGTTTTTCCGCCGAATAAGCGCGCACGATCCTGACGTTGTTGATCGATTCCTCCAGCGAACTGGAAACATCCGCCAGCGCCTCCTGCGCTCCCTTGCTGTAACGTCGCACCACCCGTCCCGCCTGGTAGATCAGGATGAGGATGACCGGAAAGACGATTGTCGCAAAGAGCGTCGCCTGCCAACTCACCATAATCATGATAGCCAGATAGACCAGCACCAGCAGCGGATCACGAATCAGGTGATTGATCGCATTGTTGAAAGTCTCATGGATTTTCAGGACGTCGCTGACGGCGATGGAGATCAGGTTGCCGGTGCGGCTGCGGTGGAAGTATTGCAGTGACAGTTTTTGCAGGTGAATGTAGATATCGTCACGCAGTCGTTTGGTGATTCCCTGCTC
>JAGLUH010000003.1 GCA_023134875.1 Candidatus Zixiibacteriota bacterium | reverse complement strand
TTGATGGTCATCGAGGTGGACACCTTCGCCAGATCGATGCCGTCGAAAATGATCTCCATATCAGCCAGCGAGTCGACCGCGACGCCGCACTTGCCGACCTCTCCAAGCGAGCGCGAGTGGTCGGAGTCATACCCCATCAGGGTGGGCAGATCGAAGGCGGTCGACAGGCCGGTGCCGCCTTGCTTAAGGATATACTTGAAGCGTTCGTTGGTCTGCTTGGGGGTACCCATACCGGCAAACTGCCGCATTGTCCAGAGTCTGGTTCGGTACATGGTGTGATGAACGCCGCGAGTGTAGGGGAACTCGCCGGGAAGACCGACATTTTCCCAGTAGTGTTCATCCCGGTCGGCGCCTTTGACCGAGTCGGGAGTGTAAAGCTCACCAATATCAACGCCGGAAATGGTGAAAAATCGCGGCCTCGATTTTCTGCGGCGAGTTTTGGCCGCTGTTTTATCCCACTGGGCCAGACGGGCTTTCAGGCTGCCCAGAAACTTCCTTGAGAACATGCTTTATTCTCCAACTGACAATTTGACAACAAAGTTAATCAACCGGCCAAACAAAAGCAAGCCGTTAGATGCCACGGGGACAGGCGGAAAAGCACCCTGCCAAAGGGCATTGCCACTCAAGAATTTGCTTTCAATCAAGCCGGGCATGTGTTATTATGGAATACGTCAACCAATGATCCTTAATGGAGGAGAAATTATATGAAAAAGCTCATCCCCATTCTTGCCGTATTGCTGCTGGGGCTCTGGATCGGCTGCGGCGATGATGAGCTCAACGGCCCTGATGAGCCAACGGCCGTCAGAGTCATTGCCAATACGACCGTAAGTGCGCCCACCTTGTCTTCCGCCGACGAGCAGGTGTGGGTCGGTGTCGATTCCTTCCGGGTCGAGGTGTCACAGGCCAACAGCCCCAAACTGAGACCTCCTGAAGCCGCCGCTGTTCCGCCGGATATCTATGTCCAGGCTATTAAGAAGGCCGACAACCTGTATCTGCGCCTGCAGTGGAGCGACCTGACATTTGACGCCTACCCGGACCATTTCTTTGTAGTCGACAACATTGGCCAGATTGAATTCGGCCAGGATACAATACTGGCTCAGGAAGACCAGATCTATGTTATGTTCGATAGCCTCCCGGAGGGTGGTTACGACGTCTGGGCTTGGCGAGTGTTGACCACCGGGGGCGGTAAGCTCGGCAAGGGGTATACTTACAACAATGCTACCCTCACCCCAGACGCCGCTGGGACGGCCAGTGATTCAGAAACAGTTAAAAACATACGCGTCTTTCATCTTCCCACGTACGCACATAAAGATACAAGTGACTTTGGCAGTGAGCTTGGACACTACATCCTGTACACCACCGATTCTCTCAAATATACAGACACTCTTTATATAAATATCGACACTGTTATTTTCGGCGACCCACCCGATACCACCATCGACACCACAGCTATAACCTTTCCACTCACAACCGGCTGGGAACTGGATCAAAAGGTGCCCGGCTGGCTGATTGATTCAAGTTTTGCCTCCCGCACTGACGAAGTTCGCGGCAGCCGGTGGGACATCAAGGCAGTCTCAATATACGATGATGACGCCGCCCAGTATCGCGTGGTGCTGTGCCGTGAACTGAACACGGGTTTCAGTGTTGACGAAGATATTGATTTGTCCGCTATGGACTCGGTGAAGGTGAAGATCGGGATTTATGACAATCAGGATAAGTTTGAAGAAGCCAGTAGCAGGCGTGGCTTTAGCGATGATTTCTGGATCATACTAAAATAGGTATACTCATTTTCCCCAATAAAAAAGGCCAGGAGGTTTTGCCTCCTGGCCTTAATCA
>JAGLUH010000299.1 GCA_023134875.1 Candidatus Zixiibacteriota bacterium | reverse complement strand
GTCAAGCTTCTAAAGGATACGAAAACGGATGTCGTTGTCAGCTACCTTCCGGTCGGTTCGGAAGAGGCCACCAAGTGGTATGTGGAGCAGATTCTTTTGGCCGGCTGTGGTTTTGTCAACTGCATTCCGGTATTCATCGCGCGCGAGGCCTACTGGCAGGATCGTTTCCAGCGTAAAGGTCTGCCGGTCATCGGCGATGATATCAAGTCACAAGTGGGCGCCACGATCACACATCGGATTCTGACCCGCCTTTTTCGGGAGCGCGGTGTAAAATTAGAGCGCACCAGCCAGCTTAATGTCGGCGGCAACACCGATTTCCTCAATATGCTGGAACGAAGTCGCCTCGAGTCGAAGAAAATCTCCAAGACCAATGCGGTTACCTCGCAGCTCGATTATGATATTGGTGCGGAGAATATCCATATCGGGCCTTCCGATTATGTCGAATGGCTTTCCGACCGCAAGTGGGCTTATATCCGCATGGAAGGTCGCACCTTCGGTGATGTGCCTCTCAATATCGAGATGAAGCTGGAGGTGTGGGATTCCCCCAACTCGGCGGGTGTGGTGATCGACGCGGTGCGTTGCTGCAAGCTGGCTTTGGATAACGGCCTGGCCGGCGCGATTGAAGGGCCGTCCGCTTATTTCAAAAAATCACCACCGGTACAGTACACCGACGATGCCGCCCGCGAGGCGACCGAGCAGTTTATTGCCAAGTACGGCAAGAAGGCCACAAAGACCAAGGTCAAGGCGGCGGCTAAGCGTCCCGCCCGAAAGGTCGCTAAGAAGGCCACGCAAAAGACTACGAAGAAATAGCAGATGAACCGGGCGGCTGCCCTGAGGCCGCCCTTTTCTTTATGAACAAGCCCGGCATATTCATTACCTTTGAAGGCATCGACGGTTCCGGCAAGTCAACTCAGGCCCGGTTGCTCTACGACTTGCTCACGAAACGCGGTTATGATCTGACTTTCTTACGTGAACCGGGCGGCACTAAGGTCTCAGAACATATCAGAAAAATCCTGCTTGATCGCAAGAATGATTCGATTAGTCCGCAAACCGAGTTGCTTCTCTACCTGGCGGCACGCGCGGAGGTGGTGGATAAGATCATTGCACCGGCTCTGGCTGCCGGCAGGATCGTTGTCGCCGACCGTTTCTACGATTCTACCTTTGCCTATCAGGTCTATGGTCGCGGCCTGCCGGTTCGGATAGTACGAACGGCTAACAAATTTGCATCAGCAGCGTTAACACCTGATCTTACCTTCCTGGTTGATCTACCTGTGAGAGCGGCCCAGCGGCGCCTGCATCGCGCCAAAGACCGTCTTGAAGCCGAAGGTGTCCGCTTTCAGGAGCGGGTGCGCCGCGGATTCCTGCAGTTGGCGCAAGCGCAGCCACGCCGGATCAAGGTTCTCAATGGTGGAAAGAGAATCGAGGATATCTTTACGCAGGTAGAAGAGAGAACCATAAGGTTGCTGAGAAGGAGAAAGGTTGAACCGCGTGCCTGATTCCACTGCTGGAACCACAAGCTATCATCGTCCGATTCGTGTTTTTTCCGATTTCGACGGTACCATCTCGCTTCCCGATGTGGGCGCTACCCTGTTCAATCATTTCGCCGGACAAAGAAACTACGGCACGGTCAGGCTCTGGATGGAGGGGCGGATTTCCAGTCGTGAATGTCTCACGCGCGAATGTACTTATATCACGGCGTCACGAGAAGAGATGGTTGCTAAACTCAACCAGATCGAGGTCCGCACCGGCTTCAACCAATTCCTTGAGCTTTTGAACAGCAACGCTATCCCCCTGCACATTGTCTCTGATGGCCTCGACTTCTATATCAATGCCTTTCTCGATAAGTCAGGTTTGCATAACCTGGATGTCTATTCCAACCGCGCCTGTTTTATCCACCAGCGGCTCTACCCGGTGTTTCCCTATTTCGACAAGGGTTGCGGCTTCTGCGGCACTTGCAAGGGAGAACGAATGGAGAGCCTCTCAAAGGATGGCGAACTCAAGGTTTTCATCGGCGACGGCTATTCCGATCGCTGCGCCCTGGGAGTGGCGGATTTGGTTTTCGCGCGCGCTGACCTGGCGAAGCTGTGTCGGGAAAAAGAAATTGACTATCTTTCATTCAACGATTTTCTTGAGATTGCCGATTACTTCAAGAGAAACCTCTTGCAGTAGTCGTGTGATGATGTTGCTTTTTGAGGGATTATGAAGACTATTATCATGGCGGGCGGATTTGGCACGCGTTTGCGGCCCCTGACTCAGAGCCTGCCGAAGCCGATGGTGCCGATGGCCAATCGGCCAATGCTCAATCATATCGTTGACCTCTTGGCGCGGCACAATCTAAAAAGACATATCGCCCTGCTTTACTTTCAACCGGAAGAGATCAAGAGTTTCTTCCGGGACGGCTCCAATTTCGGCGTCCGCATGGACTATATGCTGGCCCAGGAGGATTTAGGCACCGCCGGGTCGGTGAAAAATGCCGAAGGGCAGTTTCGCGGCGAGCGCGTCCTGGTGATCAGCGGTGATATCTTAACCAACTTTGATCTAACCGCAGCACTAAAGTTTCATGAGAAGAAAGGCGCCGCCGCCACCATAATCCTGACGCGGTTAGAGAACCCTCTCTCCTACGGGGTCGTCATCACCGAAGCAGATGGTCGGATCAGCAGATTTCTGGAGAAACCGACCTGGGGCGAGGTCTTCTCCGATACCATCAATACCGGTATCTATATCCTGGAACCGGAGGTTTTCGACCGCATCCCCTACGGTGAGCCATTTGATTTCTCTCGGAATCTCTTTCCTGCCATGCTGGCAGATAACGAAAAGTTATACGGGTATATCGCAACGGGCTACTGGCGCGATGTCGGCAATCTCTCGGAGTACATGAAAGCGCATCTCGATATTCTGAGCGGCAAGATCGATCTTTCCGGCAGTTACCAGCATTTGGAGCATGGTGACGCCGATATCTGGTTCAACAAGAATGTCCAGGTTGATGAATCGGCGACTTTCGAGGGGACGGTGATTCTGGGCGATGAGGTGGAAATTGAGCCAGGCGCCATGATCGCCAACTCGATCATCGGTGACCGCACCAGAATTGGCTCGCACAGCAGAATCGAACGCAGCATTCTCTGGTATGACAGCAATATCGGCAACACAGCACAGCTTTTCGAGGCGATAGTCTGTAATGGCGTACTGATCGAGGATGATGTAGCCATCAATGCCGGCGCGGTGATCAGTGAGGATGTCACGATCCGGGAGGGTGCCACCATTCGCGCCAACTGCAAGATCTGGCCGGCCAAGGAGGTGGAAACCGGCGCGGTAGTCTCCTCGTCACTGGTCTGGGGGGAAAAATGGAACCGCGAACTGTTCACCGATTCCAAAGTATCCGGCCTCGGTAATATCGAGATCACTCCCGAATTCGCCGCTAAGCTCGGCTCTGCCTTTGCCGCCACACTCGCTCGAGGCAACTCTCTCATCGTCAGTCGTGATGTTTCCTCCGGCTCCCGTGTCTTTTCCCGTGCTTTTATCACCGGCGTTCTTTCCTGTGGCGTCAATGTGGTCGATCTGCGCACCCTGCCGATTCCGGTGATCCGCTATGAGCTGAAATCGGGTAAACATACCGGCGGGCTTTATGTCAGGCACAATCCGAATAACTACCAGGTGACCGATATGATCTTCTTGGGGCCGGATGGGATGGACCTGGCCACCCGCAGAAGCCGGTCGGTGGAGCTGCTCTTCGCCCGGGAGGATTTCCGCCGCGCGCCGATATCCGAAGTGGGGCAGCTTGACTACCCGACCAGGATTTTAGAATCCTACCGCGCTGATTTTCTAAAAGCGGTTGATACTGACGCAATTGCCAAGCGCAAGTTCAAACTGGTGATCGACCTGGCGCATGGCGGCGCTTCCGAGATTTTTTCCGGGATATTCGGCGCGCTGGGGTGTGAAGTCATCACACTAAACGCCTATCCCGATCCCGCTGACGCTTTTCCCGACCGGGACAGCTCCGGGGAACAACTGGCCTCCATTGTCAAATCGGTAGAAGCTGACCTTGGTATTCATCTGGGGCGCACCGCCGAGAAGATCACTGTAGTTGATCGCAACGGTAAGGCTATTT
>JAGLUH010000298.1 GCA_023134875.1 Candidatus Zixiibacteriota bacterium | reverse complement strand
ATTGCCACCGCCGATAACCGCCACCCTGCCGGTGATCCGTTTGCGTTTACCGGCGTTGACTTCGGCCAGGAACTTTAGCCCCGGTTCGACATCCTCAAGCTCTTCGCCCTTGATGCGCATCGGTTTTGATTTATGGGCGCCGACCGCCATGAAAGTAGCACGGAATTTCTGCAAATCCTCAAACTTGAGGTCTTCGCCGATGCGGACGCCGGTCTTGATGGTAACGCCACGCTGCTCGATAGCCTTGATCTCCGCATCAAGTACACGGCGCGGCAAGCGATACTCCGGTATTCCTACTCGCAGCATACCGCCCGGCTTGGAGAGCGCCTCAAAGATCGTGACTTTGTAACCCAGGTTAACTAGATGCCAGCCCGCTGACAGGCCGGCCGGTCCGGCGCCGATGATGGCTACCTTACCTTTTGCCGGGTCGCTCTTAGCGCGCCTGGTTTTGACATGCTTAAGTCCCCAGTCGCCAATGAAGCGTTCCAGATAATGGATCGAGATCGCTTCATCAAAGTCAATCCGGTTACAGTTGGCCTCGCAGGGATGATAGCAAACCCGACCGGTAGTAGCGGGCAGCGGGTTGGCTTGGCGGATGATCTTGTATGCTTCCCGGTATTGCTTCTTGGTTACCAACTGGATATATTTCTGAATGTTTTCTCCCGCCGGACAGGCGTGATTACAGGGCGACAACTTGTCTTCGTGAACCGGATCGACATAACGCCATGACCCCGTCTTGTTCCAGCTCATCGAACCCAGGCTGATCGGCAGAGGTGGGTAATCCGACAATGACTTCAATGTCACTTTTTTCGCCATAACCTCACTTCACCTCCCGGGCCGACTGGTATGCTTCGCGGGCCGCCTCAGCGTTTTCCGCACTCTTGGCCGGCACAAACTGGTCGATTGTCGCCAGCACCGATTCCAGTTTGACCGCGCCGGTCACCTTGGCGAACGCGCCCAGAATCGCAGTATTGACAATCGCCGCTTGCCGGGTTCCCAGTCCATGTTTGACAGCGATTTCCTGGGCATCCACAGTTGCCAGTTTGAATCCAATTGTCTGCCCCGAAAGGTCAGGTGGCTCCGCTGAGTTGACCACCATCCAACCACCCGGTTTTATAATCTTGCCGATGTCCGTGGTTTCCAGAATCGAAGTGCTGAGAATGATAACGTGGTCGGGTCGAGCAATCTGACATCGCAGTAAAATCTTTTCTTCATCAGAGCGCATGAACGCCGCTACCTGGGCGCCGCGTCGTTCCGCCCCGAAAGAGGGGAATGCTTGAACGTGTTTCCCCTCGTTAAACAGCGCTGCCGCCAGGATTTCCGAGGCGATCACCACTCCCTGGCCGCCCCGTCCGTAGACCATAACTTCAATCATGACAATAGCTCCTGCGTCGAGGGTAGCGTGTCGTTTCAGCGGCCATTATACCTCTTTTGCATTTTCCTGTCAAGGGAATGTGAAATAAATCACAATTTCCCACCTTGACAGCAGCTAGCCGCCCCTTATATATTGCACCGCAGAATGCTCTAACGATTAATAGGAGGTTTGATGTACAGGCTAACGGCGATAATCGCATTATCAACTCTAATCTGCCTGCTAATCTTCAGTGTAATTCTTGACTTGTGCTCTTCTGACAGTAAGTCGGAGGAGGAATTGGGCAAACTTGGTGCGATTGATTCTCAGACCGGTGTGGCTGAACCGGAGTTTACCTGGCAAAAACTGGAAGGCCCGACAATGACATTCTATTACCAACCGGATGATTCCCTGGCGGTCAAGGCGGTCAAGCTTCGGGACATGATACTTGAGGTCTATACTTATATAGGTTATTCTCTGGGTCTTGAGCCGCTTATCCAGATAGAGTTCTATTGCTACCGAGATATGAAAACAATGACCCATCACACCTCGCGCGATGCCCCTTTCTTTGTGGACAACAAGTTCTACTACGGCTACGGTTTCTCCTACGGCCGGGCAATAGCGCTGTATGTGATGGCTAATCTGCCGGAAGGCGAAACGGAGATTCACTTTCTCAGAGAGGGGCTTACGGCTCTCTTCGATTTCTCCGGCAGGAATTACCACCACACCAGCAACAATTTCTTGGTTGAGGGCAGGCTGACTCCCGTCATTAATCTGGCCGGTAATGCTTCCTATGATAAACTCAATCGCTCTAAGCGTTTAGTGGAGGCGGCTTCTCTGTGCGGTTACCTGACGTATCAGTACGGTCCTGAGAAGGTGATGCAGCTTTATCACAGCAAAGATGGCTTCCGCGAGGCGTTGAGAGAGATCATCGGTATCGATATCACGCAACTGGAGCAGGGGTGGCGCGCTTTTATGCCGGAGCACACCGTGGAGAAGGAAAAAGAACGGCAGCAACAGGAAGGGGGGAACGTTTCATGAGTACAGAGACAGGCTGGGAAAGCGCGATTACCGAGATCGCCGCTGACACAATTCGTGTGCGCGGTTATGATGTCAGCGAGTTGATGGAACAGCGGAGTTTCAGCGATGTGGTCTACCTCTTGCTGAAAGGGGGACTACCGGATGAGAAATCCGCAGAGATGATGCGCGCCATTCTAGTTTCGTCCGTTGATCATGGTGTCACCCCGCCGTCAGCTCTGGCAGCGCGTACCGTAATGTCGGCGGGTAATTCCCTGAATACAGCGGTGGCAGCGGGGATCATGGCGATCGGCGATGTCCATGGCGGTGCGATCGAGCAGTCGGCGCGCATTATGCAGGAGACCGCCGCTGGCGAGGGTGATATCGCTGCGCTGGCGCAGGATTTGGTCAAAGACCTGAAAAA
>JAGLUH010000297.1 GCA_023134875.1 Candidatus Zixiibacteriota bacterium | reverse complement strand
TTGCTCGTGGCGGCGGTATCGCCATTTTTATCTCGCTGGTCGGCGGGTTGCTTGCCTGTCGCCTGTTTGTGGAGAATCCCTTGCATGAAGTTTTCGGTCTGCTGCCTGCCTTGTCGCTTGTTTTTTTTGTTGGTCTCCTCGACGACAAGTTCTCACTGAAACCGCTGCACAAGTTGGTGTTGGTTGTGCTGGCTGCTGTGTTGGCGGCGTGGGTTCTGGATGCCGTCGCGATTGTACCGGGCCTGTTACTTGTAGCATTAGTGGTGTACATCACTAACGCGGTGAACCTTCTTGATGGTGCCAACGGCCTGGCTGGCGGGGTTATGGTGATCTTTTTCGCAGCGGCAGCAATGATATTCTGGATGGCGAAACTTCCTGATTATACCTTGACGGCATTGCTGATTATTCCGGCTATCATTGGCTTCCTTCTCTTCAATATCAAGGGAAAGCTTTTTATGGGTGACTGCGGGTCGTTATTGCTTGGATTTCTAGCGGGTATCTTCCTGATGAAACTAAGCCAGACCAGTTCCGTTCTGTTCCTGGGTGGGTTGCTGGCGCTTCTAATTCCAATTGCTGATACCGCCTTTGTCATAGTCAAGCGAATTCTTTCCGGTAATTCCCTTCTGCATGGCGATTTGAATCATACGTACAACTTACTCCTGGGGAAAAGCGGCAGCCTTGGAGTTATGCTGGTCGTTTACTACACTGTTGCTGTTATTCTAGCTGTTGGTGGTGTGCTGATAGCTGGAGGATAATATGGGAACAAGAAAAATTCCGATTACCAGGCCGACGCTTCCAGACTCGGGCCGAATCAGATCAAGAGTCGAGGAAATCCTGCGTTCCGGTCAATTGACCAATGGCAAGTATGTCAAACGCTTTGAGAATTCGTTTGCGCGGCTGTTTGGTATCAAGTACACAGTGGCACTGTCAAGTTGCACCGATGGTTTGACCTGGGTGCTGAAATACCTGCCGCCGGGTGAGGTGATTCTGCCCTGTTTTACTTTCTCCGCTACCGGTCATGCGGTCGTGCTGGCCGGTCATCGACCGGTATTTGCCGATTGCGATCGATCGACCTTCAATCTGGACCCCGCTGCGGCGGAAGAGAAGATCACCGAAAACACCAGGGCGATCCTTGCCACTTATATCTATGGCAATCCGCCTGACATCACCACCCTGCGACAAATCGCCCGCCGCCATCGGCTGAAACTGGTTTTCGACGCCGCTCATGCCGTTGGTGCTAAACATCGAGGTATCTACGCCGGCAATTTCGGCTGGGCGGAGGTGTTCAGTTTGACACCGACAAAACAGCTCTGCTGCGGTGAGGGTGGCATGGTGGCGACGGCCGACAAGCGGCTGGTAAATTATCTGCGCTTAGCGCGTGACTATGGTAACCCGGGAAATTACAACACCAGATTCGTCGGCAGCAACATCCGTATGGAGGAGTTCAACGCCATCCTTGGCCTGGAAGGGCTGAAGCATATCAGGGAATTCGTCAGGAATCGAAATCGGCTGGCTCAGGTCTACATGTCGGAACTCGGGGATATTAAAGGTCTCTCTTTTCCTGAAGTCGCTAAATATGATCTGTGTGCCTACAAGGATTTCACTATTCTGGTAAACAGCAAGCAAGCGCCTTGCAACAGGAATCAATTGCAACAGGCCCTGGACAAGAAAAACATCGAGAGCAGGCGCTACTTCGACCCGCCTTTGCATCGACATAAGGCTTATATCGATCTTGGTTACGGCGGCAGGGATGGTCTCGAGAATTCGGATTACATATCTCGAAACTGCCTCTCTCTGCCGATGTATTCTCATCTTTTGCCGAGCGATGTCAGACGGATTGCCCATATTATCAGACGGGAATTCTCTCCGGGCTAAACGATTCTGAATTTGTGCCGATTTTAGTCAACATGGGCAGGTACAACCTCAGGCAGGATATATCGTTAGTCCCTGATGGCGACCAAAAAGCCCTTGACAAGCAGAGCTGTCGACACTATAATCTCAAACCTGTTGGTATGTCCACCGGGCTGTTTATCATGGGCGATTAGCTCAGTTGGTTAGAGTGCCTGCTCGACACGCAGGAGGTCATTGGTTCAACTCCAATATCGCCCACCATTTTGCCGGCCTCTTGTGCGAGGCCTTGTTTTTGTTGGAAAGAAGCTGATGGCATTGGAATTCAAATTTCCGGACGGTTCGATGAAAAGCTTCCCCCAGGGAACCACCGGAGATGATATCGCCCGCTCGATTTCCCAGCGGCTGGCAAGGGAAGCGCTTGCTGTTTCCGTCAATGGCGAGGTCAAAGACCTGAATCTACCCCTGACCGAAAGTGGCAACATCGAGATTCTCACCTTTGTGTCACCTCAGGGGCGGGAAGTGTTCTGGCATTCCACCGCTCACGTAATGGCGCAGGCGGTTACTGATTTGTTTCCCGGAACCAAGCTGGCGATTGGCCCACCGATCGAGGAAGGTTTCTATTACGATTTCGATCCTAGGGAACCCTTTACCGATGATGACCTGGAGCGGATCGAAAAACGAATGGGAGAGATCATCAAGGAAACGCATCACTTCATGCGTGAAGATGTTTCCCGCGAGGAGGCTGTTGCCTACGTCAAACAAGAGGAGGAACCGTACAAGCTGGAACTGATCAACGACCTCGAAGGCGATTCCTACAGTTTCTATCAGCACGACAGCTTCCGTGATCTCTGTCGCGGTCCGCATATGCCATCGACGGCGATGATTAAGGCATACAAGCTTCTCTCAGTCGCCGGCGCCTACTGGCGCGGTGATGAGAAAAACAAGATGTTGCAGCGGATCTACGGCATCTCCTATCCGAAGAAATCGATGCTTGACGATTATCTCCAGAGACGGGAGGAGGCGAAAAAGCGTGACCACCGCAAGCTGGGTCGGGAGTTGGGTCTCTTCACCTTTGCCGAGGAGGCGGGTGGCGGTTTGCCTCTGTGGTTGCCCAAAGGGGCGATGATGCGCAACATCATCGAGCAGTATTGGATCGACATGCATCTGGCTAACGGCTACGACCTGGTGATGTCCCCCCATATCGCCCGCCTTAAGCTCTGGGAGATTTCCGGACACACCGACTTCTACGCCGAGGATATGTATTCGCCGATGGATGTGGATGGTGAGAAATACCAGATCAAGCCGATGAACTGTCCTTTCCATATCATGATGTACAAACAGAACCTGCATTCCTACCGGGAACTGCCGATTCGCTGGGCGGAGCTGGGGACTGTCTATCGCTACGAGCGCGGTGGTGTGCTGCATGGGCTTTTCCGGGTACGCGGTTTTACGCAGGATGATGCGCACATCTTCTGTACGCCGGAACAGCTTGAAGATGAAATCATCGGCGTGATCGATCTCACCGAGCGGATTTTGAGCGCATTCGGGTTCCGGGATTATCGGGTTTTTCTTTCCACGCGGCCGGAGAAGGCGATCGGTGAGGTCGAGCAGTGGGAGAAAGCGGAAAATTCTCTGCGTCGCGCGCTTGATGCCAGGGGGATGAAGTACAGCGTTGATGAGGGAGCAGGCGCCTTCTACGGCCCCAAGATCGAC
>JAGLUH010000296.1 GCA_023134875.1 Candidatus Zixiibacteriota bacterium | reverse complement strand
GGTAGGCTACGTTGATATGGAAATGTGTTGTATAATATTATGTTGAACAGATAATGAATTGGAAGTTATATATAACGGACAAAGTCGCATGATAACGCCGGCCTCACTACCATCGGCAACGTGCTGGGAGGATCACGATGGAACTCAAGATTCAGATCAAGAACTTCAAATCCATACAGTCGGCGACGATTCCCTTGAAGACCGGCCTCAACATTCTCGTCGGCCCCAACGGCTCAGGCAAGAGCTGTATCTGCTCAGCGTTGGCATTTCTGCATGATCTGCTGCTGCATGGCGCTGCACAGGCAGTGGCCCATGCAGGCGGCCCAAAGACAGTCTACCACAGGGGACGACGACAATTGCAGTTTCGGATCGTTCATGACTATGGCAAACGAATCTGCCGAAATATCAAGTGCCCGTTCTGGTTCGAGTGGTCCGCCACAATCTCCCAGTCGGGCAAGGATGGTATTGCGGCCATTACATGGGAAGAATTCTCTGTCTATGCCAACCACCCCACCGGCAAGGTAAGAATGTTCCAAGTTACTTCCCACCGGCCGAAAGGCAAGACACTTCGGTTCAAAACCTACCTTTGTGACCCGTCCGATTACGGCAAAGACCTGTTGTCATTCTGGAGCATGTTCTCCAGTAGAGACAACAAGTCGCGCATCAGCAAGAGGTTCCGTAAGCACCTGCGTGACTTCGTTGCATACTTTAAGGAGGTGCCCGATAAATCAGTCCTTGTTCAGGCTGCGTTCCTCGACTCCAAGGTGCAGGAGGTCGTGAGGTACCTCCAAAGTCTCAATGAGTACAACATACTGCCTGACGTGGCTCGTTCGCCCACCGAGCAACTGCCTTTCGCAGTAATGCGCCCTGATGGTGAGGGCGCAGCTCAGGTCATTCATGCATTAGAACAAGGCGACTACTATAGAATCGAGAGTGCTTCTAACGAAGCTACTGAAGAGATTCCATTCTTCTATGTCTCGAGAGTAAGGAGGCAGCGCCTGCACGGAAGGCGCCTTCGGTTCTACCATCTCGATCTCTTCCGTAGCGAACGCTTTGCGAGACCACGAGGGCGTGTGCTTGAGAAGGCTCTTGAGAGCATTCAGGCTGAACTGGCGGCAGGCGTTAAGCCAATTGAAGCAGTAGCGACAGCCATCGACCAGACCTCCGGAAAGAGGTATCTCCTCTTTCAGTCCGCCGGCAGTGAGTTTAGACCAGAGGAGGTGTCCGATGGGACGGTTAAATGGCTCTGTATCCTTGTCAGCATATATGTACCACACTCTCCGCTGTACGTGTTAGAGGAGCCTGAGAATTTTCTGCATCCTTGGATGCAGCAAAGACTCGTCGCCACGATGCGAGAGCAGGCCCAAGGAAGTGATACTATTTTCCTGCTGACATCACACTCACAGACGATCCTCAACGCGACTGAGCCAAGAGAAATGCTTGTTGTCACACCATCGGCAAAGGGGACTCGTGTCCAACAGATTCCTAACAGGGATGAAATCGAGAAGATTCTAGCGGAATCGGAATTCCGGCTTGGTGACCTCTGGGTCAGTGGCGCGATTTCTGGGGTACCCACACATGACGAGTAGAAAAGGTGTAATTGTGGACGGTCAAGGTGACTACGCGTCGCTTCGCGCTCGTTTTGGGGCGAGGTACAGAATACTGAAGACTGATGGTCCGAGAGGACATACAGTTCCCCCCGCGCAGATAGTACTGGCAGCCAAGAAGCAGATCGCCATATTACGGGCCATGTCCTGCGAGACCATAGTGCTTCTCACCGATTTCGAATGTCGAAGATGTTCCTACGAGGCCTTTCTGCAGGCTCTTGCAACGCAAGCGTCATCGTTTGACTGTGGGGTCACGTTGCTCACAGCAAGTCCAAACCGCATGATTGAAAACTGGTATCTCGCGGACATATCATACCTCTCTCGTAAGAAAGCATTTTTGCGTGACCGCGTGACGCAACGGAATTTTGAGGGATGCGACGGAAAGAGGCAACTCCGAAAGTTCATAATTAAGGGAAACTCATACAACGAGGTCACACATGGGCCACAGCTCTTCGTGGCACTGAGGTTCTCGGTTGCAAGGAAGAATAGTCCCTCGTTTGACAGTTTCCTGAGGCATCTCGAGATGTGATTGCCGAACAACCGGTTGCAGCTGACGGTCGCCTCCTGCGTCCGCGGCTGAATGCCAGGACGTTGGGTGCTATTTAATTGAAGGAGGCACAAGATGAAGGGGTTAGGTTATTTAGTGCTCTTCTGGGGAATTTTGCAGCCTTCACGGTGAGAATAGACATGATAATCATACAATAATAATCTTTCCGTATCGCAAAAACCTTTGCTTGAAGATACTTTCTTACGACGGTCGTTTAATTCTCTTTGATACATCTCCTCCGAGCACGGTGAAGCCGGAGAATTCGGTTTAGATCCATCTCCTCTTCTTGAAGAAGATAAGCAGGCCAACCACCACCACCAGGATGAGGCCGATGGCAAGGGGGTAACCGAATTTCCAGTGCAACTCCGGCATCGATACGAAATTCATGCCGTAAAAACCGACAATGAAGGTCGCCGGTAAAAACAGCGCGGTAAGAATCGTCAGCAGCTTGATCACCTGATTGGTTTTGGTGGAGATAATGGAGAAATAGAGGTCCATAGCGGAACTGATCGATTCCCGCTGATTGCCTGTGGTGGAGAGCATCACCTGCAGGTGGTCATGGATGTCGGAAAAATAGACGGCGCACTTCTCGCTGATCAGGGGGAAATTGTCGCGGGTGACGCGAGTAACCACCTCCGCCTGGGGGGCAATCATACGGCCAATCAAGGAAAGGTCACGGCGAATATGAAACATCTTCTTCAGGATATCCTCATCCAGCGAGTCCAGCACTTCCACCTCGACGCGATCGACTTCATGTTCCAGCAGGTTCAAGGCATGGAAATACGTGTCGACGATGTGGTCAAGAATCGTGTGGAAGAAGAAGTCGGCGCTGCGTGAGATCAGCCGGCTGTCCCGGTCAAGTCGAGCCGCCACCGCCGCCAGCGCTCGCATCTTGAAGAAATGAACGGTCACCACGCTGTTTTTGGTCAGAAAGATACCAACCGGCCTGATCTCGATATCCTTATCCTGGAGCGGCGGGCCAAGCACCTTAGCGACGGTGAAGAGGAAATCATCGTAATCATCCACCTTGGGACGAGACATTTCCGAGAGAACATCCTCGACCGCCAGTGGATGAAAACCAAACTCGCTGGTGAGCACATACGATTCCTCATCGGTGGGTGCTATCATATCGACCCAGAGAATCGCATCCTCCCGCCTGGTCAGTTCGCCGAATGCCCTGATTCCCTCCCATTTGACCAGGCCGTCATCAGGAGTATAGTAATAGGACTTGATCACCGGTTGAATCCAATCTGAACTTTGCTATCTCTTCTCAGCTTTCCATCATTTCGCCGGCTGCTTCGAATAACAACCGCCTGGAAAACAACTTTGATACTTCTGTCAGGCCATTTTGTCAAGTCAGTTCTTGTTCTCGACCGATTCACTCTTATCCGGTTCCCGCACTTTAGCAACAGCCTCTTCACGTAGCTTGCGAAAGGCGAATTGATCGGTAAAGAGAAAGAAGATGCCGATCAGAAAAACCGGCACGACA
>JAGLUH010000295.1 GCA_023134875.1 Candidatus Zixiibacteriota bacterium | reverse complement strand
AACGGGACGTGGGATGACAACTACGTGGTTGTGCATCATCTCAGTGATCTCATTGACTCTACACAGTACGGCAACAATGGGACCAATAATGGTGCAACTTCTACGACCTCAGGCAGGGCAGGCGATGCTTATAATTTTGATAACTCAACGGACTATATCGAGATCGCCGATGATCCAACCCTCGACCTGACTGGTAATCACACTTTATCAGCGTGGATTTTCGGCGCTGATAATGATACGGATTACCAAAGTGTTATCGTCAGAACCAATACTGCGAATGATGATTGGGATTATGCATTGAATGCAAGTGCCGCTCCGGATACGGAACATCCGAGTTATTACAATGATTATGATATTTTAGCCTCCAGCGTGGATGTGAATCACAACGACTGGACATACCTTGTTGTTACCTGGAATGGTACGAACAGGATAATTTATGTAGATGGTCAGAATAGAGGAAGTGATACCAATAATCCGCTAATCCAGAATAACGGCAATCCTCTTTTCATCGGGGACTCGGGAGAGGTATTGTGGGATGAAGGATATGTCGGCATCATTGATGAAGTCCGCGTCTCTGATTACCCCCGTACAACCAACTGGATACAGACGAGTTTCAATAACCAGGGCACGCCGTCCTCATTCTACGGTTTAGATTCACAAGAAACTCCCAGTGTCACCCCCGCCGGAAAGGAAATGAGCACCACCCTTGGTAGTGGGGCTGCTACCAACCTCTTCGACAGCGCCGACGATGAAGCCTACTGGTACACCGAGCTGACGTACCCGAGCGGGGGCGACGATGCCGGCATCGCTGCCGGCGACTACGCGCTCAACATGTACTTCAGTCAGCTGCCCACGATCCCGGCGGATTGGTATAGCGTGGATTGGACCTACCGAAAAGAGATCACGATAGACAACACCCAAGTCATCGGAGCTTCTGACCACAGTAGCTTCCCGGTCTTAGTGAATCTGAGTTCGGACACGGACTTGGCGGCCGATGCGCAGCCGGACTTCGACGATATTCTGTTCACCTCTGACAACGGAACCACCAAGCTCAGCCACGAAATTGAGAAGTACAACGAGACAACCGGCGAGCTGGTGGCCTGGGTCAAAGTTCCGACTCTCTCAACCAGCGTCGATACCGTACTGTACATGTATTACGGCAACAATACGGTAGGCAGCCAACAAGATGTAGCCAACGTCTGGACTGACTATGAAGCCGTATATCACCTGAACGACGATTTCCTCGATTCCACGAGCAACAACCATACCGGAACGAACTTCGGCTCTGTCGATATTGGAGGGCGGGTTGCTGACGGACAGGATTTCGAGGGCAGCGACACCACAGATCGTGTCGAGATTGGAACCTTCAGTGCCGGCACCGGTCAGGCGCTGACTCTTCAGACGTGGGCCAACTGGGAGAGCTTCCCCCTCAGCGATGGTCGCATGCTGTCGAAAGCCACAGGGACAGGTGGCGAGGATCACGTCTTCCTGCTTGGTGAGAACGAGATCACGGCCGGTAACCATGGACTCAGGATGCGCCTGAAGACCGGCACCGATGACCTTATAGGCACGACGACCCTGCTTTCCAGTGCCACCACAATTCCGACTGGCACTTGGGTGCTGTTGGCGGGCACTTATGACGGCTCCGACATGCGGGTTATCCAGGACGGTATTGAGGTTGGAAGTACGCCGAAGACCGGTGATATGCGGGTCAATGACTGGGACTTTTTCATTGGTAATCAGCCGTTGCTGCCTGTGGGTGAAAGATGGATGGACGGCGTGCTGGACGAAGTCAGGATTGCTAGGATTGATCGCTCAGCAGATTGGCTCCGCACCGAGTACAACAACCAAGGGTCGGTCGCCACCTTTTTCAAGCCTCTGGGCTCCGAGGAGTTACTTCCTTCGGTGGATATCACCGTCAGTGTTTACCATACGAAAGGTGACGGTACAGATCCTCAAGAGATCATTACTTCCTCGACGGTAACTATCGATGGTAATACCTCCGACCCATATGCCCTTGACATCGGAAGCGGCTTAGCACAAACCTTTACCTCAGCTGATCCTAGACATGTGCGGGTCCATATCGATGTTACCGCGGTCAACACCGGGGGCAGCTTCACCCTGGCTTATGACTCGGTTACTGATCACAGCTCCCTCGACACCCCCAGCATGGTCATCCCCGATGTGACCCTGCTTCTGGTGGCGGCAGTCATTATCATCCCCATCCTAACCGGTTTGCTGACCAAGAAACGCCGGATTACGGTACGGATCATCAGCGTTGCTGTCTCGGTGATCATCGCGTTGACATTGCTGGCGGATCAGGTGGGG
>JAGLUH010000294.1 GCA_023134875.1 Candidatus Zixiibacteriota bacterium | reverse complement strand
TTTTTGCCTCCAGCGTTCTTGCGTCATCGCTCAGCGTGCTTATTCCTTCCATCACCCGAGCGCCGGCGGTTCCCAGAAACATAACCTTGTCGGTTGCCGTATCCACTGTCTATTTAACTGTTTTAGAGTCTTTTCCCTGCTAGAAAAAATCGACGCTTTCAAGTATAGTAATAGGGAGGCGGGTGCGCAACTTTTGGAAAAAATGGAAGCGATCAGACTCTATACAGAACCCAAACTTAGCAATCCGTTGATGATAGCGGCTTGGCCTGGCATGGGGGGTGTGGCGATCGTCGCAACTAAGTATCTCACGGAGAGGTTAGACGCTCAGGAATTTGGCAGTATCGAGCCAGATGAGTTTTTCGACCTGGGTGGGGTTCTTATCGAGAACTCTGTTGTGAAGGAGATAGGAATACCTGAGGGCAAGTTCTACTTCTATGAGAGTGGGGAAGGAAATGACTTGATAATATTCATGTCGGAGGCTCAGCCCCAAATGAAGGCGTATGGGCTTGCTAATCTAGTCCTGGATGTGGCTCAAAGATTTAAGGTGAAAAGGTTATACACCTTTGCTGCCGCCCCCACTCATATATACCACACTAACAGGCCAAAGGTGTTGGCGGCAGCGACAAGTCCCAAGTTGGTTCAGGAACTCGAGAAATACGATGTAACGCTGCTCAAAGAAGGCAGTATCAGTGGTCTTAACGGGCTCTTGTTAGGGGTTGCCAAACAAAGGAATTTCGATGGCATTTGTCTACTGGGCGAAATACCAATCTACACCACACAAGTAGCAAATCCCCGGTCTTCCAAAGCGGTTCTCGAGGTGCTCACCCAGATGACGGGCTTGGAAGTCGACATGACCGAGATCGATAGCTGGGCCGAGGAAACGGACAGGGAAATAGAGGAAAAGATGGCTCATCTCAGGGAGTCCTTCAGCGTGGAAGCTAGCGAGCTTATCGATTATTTTGAGCGATTAGCCGCCCAGAAGGGTGGAGGGGAAATGCAACCAGACTACAGTACGGATGAGCTTGTTAAGGAGGTAGAGCGGTTCCTCAGGGAGAAGGGGGACAAAGGACAGGATAAGGGGGGTCACTAACAATTATATGAATATACCACCACCATTCCTCGTTTCTTTCGGCATTACTAATAAGTGTAACCTGAGCTGTAAGCACTGTTACAGCGAGGCAACGGAGAAAGGACTTCCCAACGAGCTGTCAACTGCTGAAGCGCTAGGGCTCATAGGCGATCTGGCGCGTTGGAAAGTCGGACTTCTAGTTCTCGACGGCGGGGAGCCATTATGTCGGGACGACGTTTTTGATATTGTAGCCGCCGCCTCAGACAAGGGCATTATGACGGGGCTGGGAAGCAATGGTACGCTCATTGACACAGCGACCGCCCGACAAATGGTGAAGGCGGGAGTTCAATCGGTAGCCATCTCCATCGATGGAGCCGATCCTGAAACTCACGACGCTTTTCGTGGCCAGAGTGGCGCCTTCCACCAGGCAATGGAGGGAGTATCAGCCTGTAAAGCAACTGGTTTGCCCTTCCAGCTTGGCATGGTCATCAGGAAACAGACTATGTCGCAGGTTCCCGAAATGCTTCGGTTAGCAGTGGAGAGCGGGGCAGGGGCTGCTGAGTTCTTCGACCTCGTGCCGGCTGGCAGAGCGAAAAGGCAATGTCTGGACGATGCACTTGAGCCTGGCCAAAGACGGGAAGTAATGGAGTGGCTAGCCGAAGCCCAGGTGGATTGTCCCATCCTGATAAGGGTCCCCGCCTGTCCTATGTATCCTGTAATACTTCAGGAGA
>JAGLUH010000293.1 GCA_023134875.1 Candidatus Zixiibacteriota bacterium | reverse complement strand
TGAAATGCGTATGCCCACCTTGCCGTTGTGCGCCACCGGGCTGTCCCACTCCGGCAGCCCTTTCAATACCAGTGTCAGCGGCCCCGGCAAAAACAGCTTAGCCAGAAACTGCGCCGGCGGGTTCAACTCGGCGTAGTGCGTAACCACTTCAAGACTTCCCACGAATATGGCGATCGGCTGCGAGAGCGCTCTTTTTTTCAACTGGTAGACTTTCTCGACCACTTCCGTTTTGTCCGCCCGTCCCAGCAGACCGTAGCGGGTTTCAGTCGGCGCCACCACCAGGCCGCCGGCTTTCAGTATGTCAACTGCTCGGTTGATCGTTTCGAGATCGGGCGTGTCAACATCGACGGCAACGATATTCTGGTCAATCATGAGGTCCAAAACCTTCCTCGTACATGACGCTGTCCTCCAGGGCCGGCGGGGTGCCCTCAGGATAAAGGGGGGCTGGTTCCCTAACGCCCACATTAACCATCACCACCCAAGCCTCCGGATACCCGGCCGCTTTAGCCCTCTGTTGGTAATCCTCGCCATCCTCCCGATTGGAGAAGCTGCCGACACGCACTTTGAAGTACGGCACCTCGTAGTCAAGAAAAACCGGCCGATCAAATATCTCCTGCGCCACCCTCAGCGCTTGACGAGCCTCTCCGTACAACTTGCTGGTGAAGAGTTGAACCCGGTAGGCTTGATGGTTCAGCGTGTCGATGGCATCGGGAAGGCCGACAGCACGGTCGGTGGCCGTATAATCAGTAGGGGCTTCATAATTAACCGTATTAAGCTGCCCGCCTATTTCACCGCTTTGGGGGTCCTTTTGCGGCACAATCTCCAAGTCCTGGCTCAAATCAAGCGGGTCGAAGCGGTAGCCTCGATCTCCGGAATCAGCCTCTTGCGTTTCATCGCTTGGTTTTTGTGGGCGGGAGCAGCCACTGAACAGGACAAAGCCAAAGCCGAGAGTTAGGAGGCTACAAATACTGATCAGTTTTTTCATTTTCTTCCAGCTTGTCCAGTATCTTCTTGATCTCCGCCGCTTTGGTGCGGTGCGCCACCATCGTGATATTGTCGGTTCTCACAATAACCAGGTCCGACACCCCCAACGTCGTGATGATGCCCTCACTGTTGTTGCAGATCGTGGTTTCATACGTCTCCACCATCACGGCGTCGCCAATAACGACATTGTGATCTCTGTCCATCTCCTTATACCGCTCCAGCGCGCGCCAGCCTCCCACGTCGTCCCAGATGATGTCTCCCTTGATCGTCAGGACGTTCTCGGCATTCTCCAGGACGGCAAAGTCGATCGAGATCGAGACTGTTTTCTGATACAGCTCCTCCCGAGAGGCGATCTCCGCTTCCGTTCCGATGTCTTGAGAATAGGCGGAGAGCAACTGGCTCATCTCCGGCTGACAGGCGCCGATCGCGTTGAGTATCGATTCTGCCGACCAGATAAACATGCCGCTGTTCCAGAGGTAGTTGTGGCTGTAATAGTACTCATGAGCCACCTGCGCTTTTGGTTTTTCGGTGAAGCCGGAGACGTTGTACACGACGCAGCCCCCTTCGTGTTTGTACATATCACCTAACTTAATGTACCCGTAGTCGGTTTCCGGGCGGGTCGGAGTGATGCCGATCGTTATCAGGCGATCCTCAGTAGAGGCAATGGCAGTGCCGGCCTTAAGTATTTCCAGCAGCTTCTCCGCCGGACGGATTAAATGATCGGCCGATAAGACCACCATAACGGCGTGGGGGTCCTCTTTGAGTAAATGGGCCGCCGCCAATCCAATCGCCGCGCAGGTGTTGCGGCCAACCGGCTCGCACAGGATGTTTTCCTCCTTGACGTTGTCCATTGAATCAAGAA
>JAGLUH010000292.1 GCA_023134875.1 Candidatus Zixiibacteriota bacterium | reverse complement strand
TGGCAAGGTGGGTTCCATTTCATTCCACCCACCCTACTACTTTGTTCCTTGTCCCCTTCAATTCATCGCCACCGAGCAACGAATTCAGACTCTCTAGATATATTGGGCTTCACTCCCGCCTTGACAGCCAGCGAGCAGGGGCGGTATCGTAGCAACAATAGCTGATAGGAGAAGTCGAGGATAATATATCCTTGCCCTGCTCCAACCCCCCACAATCTGGCTAGACGAGGTTAAGAAGATAGCTGCTGATTCTCACCTGAACGCTAACACCATGGAAGGCCCCACAGGAAGGAAGCGGAACTACGGGTGGGTGGTAATAGGGGCGTTTCTAGGTGTCGATTCCATGGTGCACGCCATCATGTTTTCCCTGGGCGTCTTCTTACCCCCCATGAGCGATGAACTGGGGATGAGCCTCAGCCAGGCGGGATGGCTGGGCTCGTCAAACTGGATGGTGCCCGCCTTACTCGCGATACCCTTTGCATCATTGTTGGCCCGCTACCGTCCCAAGAAGCTAGTTACTTTGTCCACCCTTGTCGGTGTGCCCCTGCTCTTCCTCCAGGGCTGGGCTCCTAACTACTGGATCCTCCTCGTTGCCCGCGTTGCCTTTCTAGCTATTACTCTGGCCCGCATTCCCGCCCGACCACAACTCATCCGGCAGTGGTTCCCCGCAAACAAGATCACCATGGTGAACACCGTGCTAACTTTAGGCATGGGAGCAGCGGGGGCTACGGTCATATTCGTTACCGGCGACCTCATAGAGGCACTCAACGGATGGAGGAACGCCATTTATCTGTTTGGCGCTATTTCGGCACTTACTCTCGTCGGCTGGATGATCCTGGGGCGCGAGAACCCGTCCCCCGTCTTAGATACGGCAGTTGAGGCCCGTGAGTCGTCTCCTGTTAAGGCTGTTTTAAAGCATAAAACTCTGTGGTTGCTGGGCATCGGAGTAACCGGCGATATGCTTTGCTTTGGAGCCATGGAAACACTGTGGCCAAGGTTTGCCCTGTCAGAAGGCCTTCTCTCGCTGGAGAGGGCCAGCTACTGTATGGGACTTACCTACTACGGGTTCGTGGTTGGCTGCTTACTCGGTGGTATCATCTCACAAAAGATCGGCCGTCGAAAGCCTCTACTCTGGTTTCCCGGGTTATTCTTGCCCTTCTTAACCCTGGGCATACTTTTCTCCCATTCCTTTGTCGTGCTTGCTATTCTGTGGACGCTGTGGGGCCTTTCGGAGGTGTATTTCCCCATTATCATGACCATACCCTATGAGCTTCCCGGTATTAAGACCAGCGAAATAGCCGTGGCTACAGCCTTCATTGTGAGCGTATTTACTGCCGGGGCTGCCTTGGGGCCGATAATGGTGGGGTATATCGCCGATGCTTTTGGTTCCCTCAAGCTAGCACTGGCGATAACGTGCGTCTTCCCCTTTTTACTGGTCGTCGCTGGCCTTCTAATCCCGGAAACAGGTCCTAAGGGGCGTCCTAAGGACAGCAGCCCCACCCAACCTTAGCCCACTAATCCATTCTCAGAACTGCGGCTCCCTGAATCTTCCCCTGCTTCAGCAAAACCAGGGCTTCATTTGCCTCCTCCAGTTTGAACTCCTGAACCTCAGGGATAATCGGAATTTCGGCAGCCAGAGGAAGGAAATCCTCCGCATCATTCCTGGTAATGTTTGCCACACTCTTTATTTCTTTCTCATCCCACAGCAACTGAGCATAGTCCAGGGGCGGAATAGGATTCCTCTTTCGAATCACCGCCATCACCAGTCTTCCGCCTTTTTCAAGCACTCTCAGAGCGCTAGGGACCGTCTCTCCCACCGG
>JAGLUH010000291.1 GCA_023134875.1 Candidatus Zixiibacteriota bacterium | reverse complement strand
AGCTGGGCATACATCATCCTCAGCAGATAGAATTTGCGCGACTGAATCTAAGCCACACCATCATGAGCAAGCGAAGGCTGCTGAAATTGGTACAGGAACGACACGTTACCGGATGGGACGACCCGCGCATGCCCACAATATCAGGCCTGCGCAGACGCGGCTACACTCCGGAGTCGATCCGGGATTTCTGTGACCGTATCGGAGTGGCCAAGCGGGATAGCGTGGTTGACATCGCGCTGCTCGAACATTGCCTGCGCGAGGATCTGAACAAAAAAGCGCGGCGTGTGATGGCCGTTTTGCGTCCGCTTCGGTTGGTCATTGACAACTATCCGGAAGGTCAGGTGGAAGAACTCGACGCCGTGAACAACCCGGAGGATTCAGGCATGGGGACGCGGAAGATTCCTTTCTCGCGAGTGTTGTACATCGAGCGCGATGACTTTCGTGAGGAACCACCCAAAAAATTCTTCCGCCTTGCGCCCGGCCGGGAGGTGCGTTTGAAGCACGCGTATATCATCAAGTGTGAGAGTGTGGTCAAAGACGACAAGACCGGCGAGGTGGTTGAGCTACATTGCACTTATGATCCTGAAACCAAAAGCGGCGGAGCCCAGGCTTCTCGCAAAGTAAAAGGAACACTTCACTGGGTCTCTGCTGATCACGCTCTCACGGCCGAAGCACGCCTTTACGATCACCTCTTCGTCAAGGCAGACCCGGACGACGTGGATGAGGGTTCTGATTTTTCGGCCAATTTGAACCCCAACTCGCTGGAGACCCTGACCTCGTGAAAGGTCGAGCCGAGCCTGAAAGGGGCAAAGCCAGGAGATCGCTACCAGTTCCTCAGACTGGGCTATTTCTGCGTGGATACCGGTTCGTCGGAAGAGAGACTCGTCTTCAACCGGACAATGTCGTTGTACGATACCTGGGCCAAGATTGAGAGGGCGCAGAAGAAGGGGTAGGAGGCGCGCAACTTCGCAAGAATTTCATTGTGCTCTGGCCGGATGTTATCATCCGGCCAGAACGGGAATCGTACAAACTCGCTCCGAGGGGAAAAGGGATCGCGCCGGTCTACGGTTCGTCGGGCATGAAGAGGATGGAATGGGGCCATTTGCCTTTCAGCTCACTGGTCCACTTCCTGATGAGTTTCCTTCGATCAAGATTCTCCGTCTTAACGAAAAGACCCGTCCGAAGGGCGCCTTCTCGCATTTTCTGTAAAGCGTCGGAGTTCTTGCAGTCCGAAGACTGATCACATTCGCTGCAGTCGTTTATCTTCTTGCCTGAGGCGCAGATTCGTATCTCACAGTTTGGCTTGCCGTCGCCCTTCCTACACCCTTGACACAGGGGCATCTCCTGTATCGACCGGAGTCCCTTCATGAATTCCCTGAAATCAAACTCCTTGGGACCCCACTCCTGCAGACCGTACGCTCTGATGACTTCTTCGTACCTTCCGGTCAATTCCCTTAAGACCCCATTGCCCACTACACAACTGCCACACCAAATCCCACAAAAGCCGATTTGATCTTTCACGTTCTCGAAAGAATCGGGTTTCGAAATATGGACCTCCTCGCAAGAACGGTCCACCACCAGCTTTGTGGACAACTCTCTCTGTCAAGCAGGCTGCGCTATGCTTGACCTACAGACCTCTGGAGCCTTTGGCGGCTGTGGACAGTAAGATCGTTAGAACGACCAGTTGACGATGGGGAAGACCGGGAA
>JAGLUH010000290.1 GCA_023134875.1 Candidatus Zixiibacteriota bacterium | reverse complement strand
TGAGAATGCCATAGTTATGAAAAGGATTTGTGTTTTTTCTCTTTTCCCATTGCTGTTATTGATCTTTCTGCTATCGGTTGGTGCCGCTGCCTCTCAATTCACTATGGGTTATCGCCCCGGTCCGGAAGATCGTTTTGTCGGCTATAAGATCGGCAGCACCTGGTATGACTGTCAGCATCACGGATCGATGGGTCGTCAGATAGCTCAGGGTGTCGACCGACGTATCCATTTTGCCTGGATGCACAAAGGCGGGCCGTTGAGTTCCGATTACTGTGCCGCCTATTACAACTCGGCTTTCTACCATTATGTCGACAGCACCTGGGAATTCTCTCATGATACCAGTGGTTTTGAGATTCAATTTCTCAACGGTGGTTTTGCGAATTGTGACGTTTTCAGTAACAAAGCGATGGTCTCTTTCCATGCCGGTCTGGTTGCTGGTTCTTATTCATCTTATGTGGCGCTTGATATGGCTTCCGGCGCCGGTGTTTTCAATCCGGTTGGGACACCCACGGTCAACTGTTCCGGCGCGCACAGCAACGGCACCGACGGTGACTATCTCTGGCCGATTGTCCACCTCGATGATGATGGCAGCAGCGATCCGGTGGTTCATGTTCTCGCCACCGAATCGGACAACGGCCACCTCCTCAAATCGATGATCTATTTCCGTGGTGTCGGCCCGGGTTTCACCTACTTTGGCACCTGCGGTACCTATATCGATTCGGTCGCGGTTGTCTCCGGTCTGGTGCGCCAGGACCCCAATTCCCACAAGGTGGCGATTATCTGGATTGATCCGCGGGATAAGAGCGAGGTGACCGGCAATGAGTTAAACAACGATGTTGTCTATATCGAATCTCTCGATCTCGGTCTGACCTGGGGCGCAAAAATCAATGTCACCAATTACCAGGATACCGACCCGGAGCGCGCCTATACGAATCTGACGGCGATGTATGATCATAATGGGTGCCTGCATATTGTCTGGGACGCTCCCTCCTACAACCACACCACCGGTCAGGGTTCCGACCAGGTTTGCAAGCTGCGCCATTGGGACAATTGCCACAACTGCATCAGTCTGGTTATCGACGCTGACAATACGCAGTCATGCGGCGGGCCCGGTCGCGGGAATCGCAATGTCACCAAGCAGAACCTGAGTGAATGTTACGATCCCGTCACCGGTGAACACCGACTCTATCTCACCTATACTTATTTCTGCGGCAACACCGCATCGGGCACCGAGGATTGTTCCGCCGCCGGTTATGCCAATGGAGAAATCTATGCTCAGGTCTCGACGACCGGCGGCGAGACCTGGGGTCCGCCAGTCAATTTGACCAATACTCCTGACAATGGTTGTCTCGCCGGTGATTGCGAATCGGAACACTGGTCTTCGTCGGTCATGTACACCAGCGATTCGCTGCGCCTTCTCTACGTTGGTGACACTGATGCCGGTGGCTGGGCTGGCGGCGGCAGCGATGCGGAAGGCAGTCCGACCGAATGTCCGCTGATGTTTCACAGCGTCGATTGCTTCCCAATGGAGAGGTATGTACATCTAAAGGTATCGCCGGCTCACTTTAGCTATCCCTTTCATACCCATACCGGTCAGACGGTCGACACCGGTTTTACCGTGACCAATGTCGGCAATGATTCCGCTTTCTATGTTGTTACAATCGTCTACTTGAGCGGCACCGACTGGTTAAGCGTTCTGCCGACGACAGGAACCATTCCGGCAGGTTGCATCAACTCTGATGATTTCACAATGTTTGCTACCGGCCCCGCGTCGGAGGGCATATATCAGGCTGAGATCAAATTCACCTACGAAGGCGGTGCGAAAGTGTTGACGGTACCGGTGGAGATTTATGTAACTCAACCACCTTTTCCCGAGCCGGTGAATGTGCGGTTGCATACCGTTGCCAATGCGCTCAATGTCTCCGAGGTCAGTCGCATCGCCGTTCAGGAGACGGGTGCACAGTTCAGTTGGTTCTCTGATTCAAGCAATTATATTTACGATGGCTCACTGATTATCGGCAATGCGCGCGACAACCTGAATATGCGAATATTCTCGGCCGGCGGGAGAACACCGGACAATCCTCGCCGCCAACTGATTCCTCGTTTCGCTACGACGATTGATTCCACCAGTTACTCTGCTTATCAATATGCCGAGGGTACTGGCTGTACTGAGGACTCGACGATTGAGTTCAAATCGAGATACTATGCCCCCAAGCATACTGACAGCGCCGGTTTCTATGTCGCTCATTTTGATCTCTACGCCGGACCGGGCTGGGTGGCAACTGTCACCAACCTTATTGTCGCCTACGCCGTCGACTGGGACATACCTGCCGATACCAATACCGACAACGCCGGCGGCTTTGACAGCTTATTGCAATTGCTCTATCAGCAGGGCCAATATGCCGGCTCTCCCGAACAAAACGACATTCGCTACGGCGGTGTCGCCTACCGGGGTGACAAGCAAGGCAACGCCCAGGCTGACGGCGGCTTTGTCTGGGACAACGAGCGCTACGTCTACCCCGATTCCGGCTATCATGTCGACTCGCTGATGAAGTATCTGCCGGCGACTGATAGCTGGTCCGCGACGGCGATGATTGATGATCTAAACAGTATTCTGGTTATTGATCGCGACGCCGCCATCGGCGCTGCTGACACGTTCTCCTTCAGTATCATCATCGTCGCCAGTAATGACGGTCTGACCAGATCACTGGCTGATTTGCATGCTTCAGTGGTCAAGGCGGAGGAGTTTATCTGCGATCATGTGGTTGTCGACGCACCCCACTGTCTGGCGTTTGACTGCATGTGTGGCGATACCGATGGCAACGAGTTGTGGAACATCTCGGATATAGTAAGGCTGATAGGCTACATGTTCGGCGGCCAGCCGCCGCCACAGCGAGAGTGTCTTGGCGATGCCGACGGTAACTGCGCGATAAATATCGCTGATGTTGTCTATCTGATCACTTATATCTTCAGCAGCGGAGCAGCGCCGGTCTGTTCCGCCAATGCTGGTGAACCAGGCTGCTATGAGTGGTAGTTGGTGGGGCTATTCACCATATCGATCAATCATCTCAGCACGGTAATTATCTATCAGTTCCGCCAGTTGCGCCGCAATCCATTCGGCGCCCCGCTTGTTGTAGTGGATATAGTCTGTGCGAGTATCGTCGTAGAACTCAGGATGATCGGTAAAGCAGGCGGCAGCATCAACCAGCGCTACGTCAAGTTCCGCCGCGACCGCAAGAACGGTCTGATTATAAAGACGGTGGTAGATCTCGTAGGGCAGATCATTTTCGGGATCGGCATCGCCGACCGGCGCGGTCACCAAGATCGGTATGATTCCCTGCTGCCGACAGTAAACAACCATCGCCGCCAAATTGTCATAATAGTCTTGCAGGGACACCCGGTAACGAGGCGATTTACGGTCAAAGGTATACGCCCGTTGTTTTTCATACCGAGCCAGCAGCAGATACTTGATGAAACGATAAAGATAACTGCGTGACATCATATTTTGAATATCGAGCAGGAACTGGCCGGCCATCTGCTGATCTTTATCCTCGATATCAAACCCGCCCGCCCACTGGTCGTTCCAACCGTAGCAGATTGTTACGTAGTCAGGTCGCAGCGCCGGCTGATAAATCTTAAGCATGTGAAGTCCCTGATAAGACGAATAACCCGGCACGCCACAATTGAAGACGACAAATTGTCCCTGTTCGGATACTGTATTTAATTCCCTTTGCAGCGCCCCCGGATAGGCATCCTTCTCCGCCAGACGCCAGCCGAAAGTGCAGGAGTTGCCGAGACAGGCAATCCGTGTCTCTCCTGCCAGTGAAGCAAGATCAACTTCCCCCCCTCGCAAACCGAATGAATTGGTGCGATAGGAACCAGGCACCAGAAAGTCGTGGGATTGGTCGACATTTCGTCGCAGCCGCCAGAAAAGCGTCTGATCCTTCTCAAAATAATCGGGATACTCAAATACCCGCACCAACATGAAGAAGGGATTATCGACGCGCGGGTTAAGACCTGCCAGGCGAATCAGCAGTTCGGCGGCACCGAAAATAACCATCAGGATGAGCAGGGCGAACAGGACGCTTTTTAGATATCTGCGCCTATTCATTGACTGAGATCATCCTGCTGGCCATTCATTTGTACAGCCTTAGAAATTGCCTGAGCTGTGGGGAATGAGATAAAGCGCTAAAGTGACGATCAGGCTGAAGACAACGACGATCCTGGCGCCTCGTACCTTGACCAGATTACGAGTTGGGTCTTTAGCAAATGCTGACCCCTTGAGCAGGATTAGCGCGACCAGCCAGCAAAGGAAGACAATCAAACCCTTGGAATCGGTTATGTCTCGCCCGACGGGAATACCCGTCCAGTAGGTGCCGTACACCTGGTACTCGATTAAGAAACCGAATGGAAAAGTTCCCAGAAAGAGAATAATCACCGTCCAGAGAACCTGCCGGCCCAGTTGGATGTTGATCCTGGTGTCGTTGAGATTGGCAAAGCAGGTCAGGAAAGCGAGAACAGCAAAAAAAAGACCGCCGAACATGCCGGCAATATGCGCGATCAGCAGGGGCGTCGATTGTTTGCCTTCAAAACGCAGCCAGAGGGTTGAGGTCTTGTCGACTTGGCAGGCCGCCGGAATTGTCGCCAATGCAACGCCGCTGCTGTCCTCCAGTTGCAAATAATACTCAAACTCGGTGCCCCGTCCCTGATTGGTAAGTGCGCATCGGTAGATTAGGGTGTTGGCCGGAACTCGCTGGAGTTCGATTCTGGAGAAATCGCCGAAGCCTTGCTTCTCTCCTGCTACGCGGGGACGATAGTAGAAAGCAACTCGTTCGGCTGCCGACAATGCCTGACCCCTTATTTCCACCGGTATCACGGCGCTCGTGGTATCACCTTTGAAAATATGAGTTGAGTTGTGAGTCAGGATTAGGTTGTTCAAAGTCACTGATTCTCGAATCGGCGGTTGCTGTCGCATCGAGGCGCGCCGAGCGACTACCAGCAGGATTAGAGTTAAAATGAGAGCGGTGATTATCCTATACTTCATTACTCCTCCGGCAGTAGCTTGGGTTTCCCCCGATCATACGGCCTTGTCTTAGAACAGGGAATAGATGAAGGGTGCAAAGGCGCTGCTCTCAGTCAATACAATGAATACGGAAAGCAGAATGATTATTGCCACAAAAGGCAACAGCCAGTAGCGTTTGCGAAAGCGGATAAAACGCCAGAACTCAGCCAGCAGGGAGAGATTCTCCCGCATGTTTTCTTTCATACTCATCGGAAGTAATATACGATTGCGCGCCAGTTGGAAAAGAGGAAAAATAGCTACCGGCACTATTCAGTGCTATAGATGAAATTCGAGGATATCGCCGTCGGCTATCTGGAAATCTTTCTGCACCCGCTGGCCGTCGAATTTGCCCTCGCCCCAGATTCTGGCATAGGTAAGTTTATGAGCGAAATCCTTATGAATATGGTAGGCGGCATCCGC
This sequence comes from Candidatus Zixiibacteriota bacterium, assembly GCA_023134875.1. Lineage (GTDB taxonomy): Bacteria > Zixibacteria > MSB-5A5 > CAIYYT01 > CAIYYT01 > JAGLUH01. The sequence goes on along the minus strand of JAGLUH010000290.1, from coordinate 5,888 downwards.
AACCGTCGCCGGCTGCATCAGCAGCACCGGATCAGTCATGTACGCATCGCGTCCCGGTGTCTTGGTGTAAATCCGAATCAGCCCAAGCGAATCAAAGAGCCGCTCTTTGAGTTCATCGCTGCCTTCGCCGGTCAGGGCGTTGATCTTATAGATTGGAAAACGGTCACCGAAGGCTTCAGTCAGGAAACCAAGACGAATATCCTCTTCGTCGCAGTCATACTTATTAGCCAAAAGAAAAGTTTTCTTCCAAACCTTGTCGAGAGTGAGCTGGTCCTCTTCCCGCTCGAAGTCAGGATTGACCAGATTGATCTGCTGGTAATCCAGCATGTTTAGTATCGTCTGAACGTCGTCGATGAGGTCGTCGGAGGAAAGATCGGCGAAGAGAAAGATTACATCAGCACGAAACAGTAACGATTTCATCCAGCCTTCGTAGGAGGCTAGCGCTACCGGTGGCAGGTCGATCAATTGAAACTTGATGTTCTCCCATTCCATCATGGCGGTGGTGGGAATGCGTGTGGTGTAGGGATAGTCGGCGATATCGGGACGGGCGTTGGTTAACGTGGCAAGGAATTGCGACTTGCCGCAGTTGGGCGCACCCACCAGTGGAATCTGCGCGGCACCCTCCTTGGGGATATTGTCGGGCGCCTTCTGCCGGGTACCTCCCTTCTTGGCGCTCCTGCTCTTCTTCAGCTTGGCGATCTTCGCCTTGATTTCGCCTTGCAGCTTATCGGTCCCCTTGTGCTTGGGGATAACCGCGAGCATCTCCTTGAGGGCGGCGAGACGTTCGTTGTCGTCAGTAGCGCGGCGATAGCGCTCTTCCGCTTCCTTATATATTGGTGTCAAATTGGCTGGCATACAATTATAAGAAAAGAAAGAGCAAGTTATTTGTCAAGCTTGAGTGCCGTGTCACAATCGTCATTCTCACAATTATCCTTTGACTCTACAATTGTAGCCGTTGCTCTACTCTTGAGTGGGACACCGGTTAGTTCGATAATGCTTCCTGGTAATATATTGTGTTGCCGCAACTTACAGGAGTCAGCCGTCTATCAGAGTCACCGGCGCGGAGTCGGTTATCGGGCGACTTGAGTATTGTCGATATCTCCACTCAATCTTTCAAGGCGAACGATGCCCTCTTTTCATGCGGGTTAAACTATGCTTGACCCCTAAAAAAAACTTGAAAAATGCTAAATTTTCTGTTGCTAATAGTTTCAACATGTGTTATCAAATTGTGCGAAAGCACTATAAATTAAGGGTGCAATCGATGTTAGGATGTTTTTGTAAAACATAATTGAAGGAATAGTTTCTTAACCTGTAGGAGGTATTATGCCAGGCAAACCGTTGACCAAGGCACAGCTCATCTCTGTTCTTTCCGAGAAGAGCGGTATGACCAAAATTGATGTCAACAAGTTCCTTGACACATTGCACAAGACCGCAGTAACCGAAACCAAGAAGGCCGGTCAGTTCACTCTTCCCGGTTTCGGCAAGCTGGTCAAGAGCCATCGCAAGGCGCGCATGGGTCGCAACCCGCAGACGGGTGAGCAGATCAAGATTGGCGCCAAGACTGTGGTCAAGTTCCGTGTCGCCAAGGTCTGCAAGGACGCTATCGTCCCGCCGAAGAAGTAAGCGGGCAACTCACGGAAACATTCGAGTATCCAGAAGGTGTTCAGGTTCACTGAACACCTTCTTTTTTATGGTTTACAGACAACTTCGACAGGTGCATATTGCCGCCGCGTTATGTACATTCTTGGGATATCCGCTTTCTATCATGACAGCGCCGCCGCCCTGATTGCCGACGGCCGGATCATCGCCGCCGTCCAGGAAGAGCGCTTCAGTCGCGTCAAGCATGACAACTCCTTTCCGACACAAGCCACCCGTTTCTGTCTGGAGTATGCCGGTATCACGCCGGAACAGCTTGAGATAGTCTGCTACTACGACAAGCCCTTGCTGACATTTGAGCGCTTGCTGGAAACATATCTCGCCTTTGCGCCGCGTGGTCTCGCCTCTTTCCACAAGGCACTGCCTCTTTGGCTGAATTATAAGCTCCATCTTCCCCGCGAAATCAAGAAGCGGCTTGAAGGGAGGTTTACCGGCAAGCTGCTCTTCTCCCGGCATCATCTCTCGCATGCCGCCTCGGCCTTCTATCCTTCGCCCTTTGCGCAAGCGGCAATTCTCACTATCGATGGTGTCGGCGAATGGAGCACCACTACTATCGGTCACGGTCAGCAGAATAAGATCGAGCTATTGCAGGAACTTAAGTTTCCTCATTCCCTGGGTCTGCTCTACTCGGCCTTCACCTACTATCTTGGCTTCAAGGTGAACTCAGGCGAATACAAGTTGATGGGACTGGCACCTTATGGCAAGCCAAAATATGTTGATCTCATCCTGGACAAGATGATTACTGTGAAGGAAGATGGTTCCTTCTGGCTGAACATGGAATACTTCGACTATTGCAGCGGGCTGAAGATGACCTCCCGCAAGTTTGAGAAGTTGTTCGGATTGTCGCCGAAAAAGCCGAAGGAGCCATTTGCTGAGAAACATCTCGATATCGCCGCCTCGATCCAGAAAGTAACTAACCGCATCCTGCTGCGGTTGGCGCGCACCGCTCGTGATCTGACCGGCGAGAAGAACCTGGCGCTGGCCGGCGGGGTAGCGCTCAACTCGGTAGCCAATGGTCTAATTCGGCGGGCCGGAATTTTCGACGACATCTTCATTCAACCGGCCTCAGGGGATGCCGGAGGCGCTATCGGCGCGGCGCTGGCAGCCTGGCACATCCACCTGGATCGGGAGCGCAACGTCACCGCCGATGATGCGCAGGCCGGCAGCTACCTCGGTCCGGCGTACCAGGTGGACGACATCAAGCATTTTCTCAACAGCGTCAAGGCGGTCTATCAGGAGAAGAGTCGAGATGACATTCCCGACCTGGTCGCGGCAGCAATCGAGCAAGGGAAGGTTGTCGGCTTCTTTCAGGGGAGAATGGAATTCGGGCCGCGCGCCCTGGGGGCTCGGAGTATCCTTGCCGATGCTCGCTCACCAGAGATGCAGTTGAAACTGAATCAGAAAATCAAATTCCGGGAATCATTCCGTCCCTTCGCGCCAGCGGTATTGCGTGAAGATGTCGCCGACTACTTTGCCGAGGATTGCGACAGCCCCTATATGCTTCTGGTGGAGCCGATCCGGGAGTCTATCCGGATCGCCGACGATGATAACGCACGTCGTGGCTTGGAGAAGCTCCGGGTTATCAGGTCGACAATTCCGGCGGTGACGCATGTCGATTATTCTGGTCGCCTGCAGACTGTCACTAAGGAACGCAATGGTTTCTTCTATAATATAGTCAGCGCCTTCAAGCGTCGCACCGGTTGTTCTGTAATTGTTAATACCAGTTTCAACATTCGGGGCGAACCGATTGTCAACACGCCGCTGGAGGCGTACCGCTGCTTCATGTTCACTGATATGGATATCCTGGTGCTGGAAAACCTGGTATTGCGCAAGGAAGATCAGCCTGAATATGCCGGTGCGACGGAGTACCGTCAAAGTTTTCAACCCGATTGATATGATGTTTGGTCGAATAAACTGGAAACCGACAAAGCCGCAGGTCAGGACGTTTGCGATCACCCTGCTGATCGCCTTCCTGCTGTTCGCTTTTATTCTGCTCCTGCTGGGAAAAGGGGAAACTGCCCTGAAAGCCGCGCTTATCGGTTTCGCTCTTTCGATGTTTTCTTTTTTCATCCCGCCACTGGGTAGAATCGTCTACTTGATCTGGATGGCAGTGAGTTTCCTCCTCGGTCGGATCACCTCGCCTGTCATCACCGCCCTGATCTTTTGCTTAGTGGTAATACCGATCGGTCTGGTATTTCGACTAATTGGCAGGGACAACCTGAATCTAAGGCGCCCGTTGGGGAAAGACTCCTACTTCAGCGAACCCACCGACAATGCCGACCCGGAGCATTTTGAGCGCCAATTCTGACAACTATCATCAGCTTCAGAACATATCCTGCGACAATAGGTATTGACCTTTATCGCCCGGAAAGCGATATTTCCAGTGACAGAACGGGAAGGAAACTCAAGAACTGGAGGGGTGCCTGTGAGTTCAGTCGAAGCCATCATTGACCGTCAAGTACGCCGCTGGGAGCTGGAACGAAAGGCTCAGGAAGAGGAGAAAACCGAGGTTGCCCAACGCGACCTGCGGCCGGTGATTACCGTATCGCGTCAGCGCGGCAGCCGTGGAAGCTATATCGCTGAGCGCATCGCCGAGCGGTTTCACTACACTTTGCTGCATCGTGACCTGATCGATTACATCTGCAAATCATCCGGCTACAAGCGTAGGATCGTCGCTTCCCTCGACCAGCAGACGCGATCACAGTTGGAATCCTGGTTTGAGGGGGTCTTCGCCGGCTTTTATGTCGACCACAGCGATTATTCCCGCCACCTGCGGGAGGTCATCTACTCGATTTCCGCGCTGGGGGGAGTGGTGGTAGTCGGTCGCGGCGCGAACCTGATCGTTGGTATGGAGCGCGGTTTTCATGTGCGGGTGGTTGCGCCGCGCAAGCAACGGATTCGGAACTTAATCACTTATGAGAAGCTGAGCGAAGCGGAAGCGGGGCGGGAAGTTGAAGAGAATGATCGGGAACGGCGCGAATTTATCAGGAAGCAACTGGGTGAATCGATTGATGATCCGCTGCACTATGACCTGGTAATCAACTCGGAAGCGATAACTAATGAAACCGCGATCAACATCATTGCTATAGCGGCGATGGAGAAGTTCACTAAGCTGCGTTTTGCGCGCGACTGACCTGGCCAGAGGTTGCTGATGTCAGGCAATTCCCCTTTTTTTGTTCGCTTGCTTGTCCGTTGTCGCCCTCTGTGATGTATCCCTGCCGGTGAAAGGAATACTGTCTATCATTGATATCTCGATGAAGGAGTGCAGTCGCGATTGGCCAACCTCTGGTGGGCATAAACCGGAGCATCAAGAAATAGCGCAGATTCCGGTTTTTTTATTGAGTAACTTAAAAAAGCTTGATAATGTTTCAATTTTGAATATATTCATAACGGAACAGAAAATCGAGCAGCGCTAGCGTTGCCGGCAAATAAAAGGCTGAAGATAGGCGTTGTTCCAAATTTGAGTTTCCTGCCCCCCTCTCAGATTTGGCGCCTAATCCTTCGGCCTTTTCTTTTTATCCCTGATTGCATATGAGAACAGCCCTCAGCGTGTCTAATCGAAATAACGGGAGCAAAAGCGCTGAAATCGGCTTTTTTTGGTAATTATAAGGATTTATTGGTTTTACCAGATTAGCTTGTCTTTGAAAACATGTAAAAAAATCGCTTGAAAACCATTTTTCTTATTGACAAGTCTGCGAGTTCCGATTATATTCCCCTCGGAGTGAACGCAAGGTCTTAACCCTCAAGCTTCTGATGACATATTGATTCTGTTTGCTAAGAGTACGAAACGATGTTGAGTCTTCAAGCAAAGTAGTTACGTGTTCTGTCGAAATGGAGTCAAGCATTACTTAATCGTTTGGGCTGAACTTGATTCAGTCGGCTGACTTACAAGACCTACAGCAGTTGGTTCTTACCAAGAAGCTGGCGGCAACACAAATAAGATTCGATGGAGACTTCAAAAGGCTTAATAGCTACCGATTAAAGAAGTAACTCGTCAGAAGTCGTTTGTCCTCAGGAGGAGGTTGCTTAATGGCCAGCAAGAAGCGTCTTGCAGCGTTTTTGGTAGCGTTGGTGGTACCGCTAATGGTATCTGCGAACTTTGAAGTGGGATACTCTGGTGACAGACCAATCGAGGTGGTGTGCCGTATTATGCCTGTCTCAACCGGACTTGATAACGACTCGATTCGCATCCCGATTGTCCTGAGCAATAATATGGCGAACGACTCGATAGC
>JAGLUH010000029.1 GCA_023134875.1 Candidatus Zixiibacteriota bacterium | reverse complement strand
ACGTGAGTCAAACCCGCCACTTAAGAGGATCGTCCCGTGCTCATGATGTGACGCGTAGCATTCTATCTCGCGTTGCAGGATCTGCAGCATTTCTCCTATATCAACATCCTCGAGCTTCATTTCTGGTCTTGGTTTAGGTAGGGACCAATAATTGGATGATGTCAGAGATTCCGTAGCCGGATCGTAAACCATCACGGTTGCTGGATCTACACGTTTCACGCCGGCCAACTGAGTGTGGTCACCAATATTGAAGCCCAGCGAGATGAAAGCCCCCCACGCAGCAGGGTCTAATTCAACATCGACTAGTCCGCTGGCGGGAAACGCCTTTAGTTCTGTTGCCAGAAGAAATTGACCCTTGCGATGGACTATATGCAACGGCTGGATGCCAAGACAATCAGTAACGACGACCAGTTTTTGCTCTTGGTTATCCCAGAAGAGTGCGACAAAGGCACCGTCCAGTAAACTCAAGAGACCAGAGGCCTTCTGATAATTGCTCGCCGTAATCTCCTGGAGTATGGAGTCAAGACTACCATGCAGATAAATCGGTACACCAGAAATCATCAACAAATTCCCGTTAAGGTCTTCCCTGAACAATGGAATCAGCGAGAAACGATCTGAACCAATTACACAGCCAACCTGACCGCGACCGGTCTGGAAAGTCCTACCCTTTTGCTGTTCAGATAGGCATTGAGCTTGTGTCATCTTACGAACGATAGTCGCGTGATCCGTGACGTCTGATCCAAAGCAGGCTGCCAGTTTCATCTCGATTCTCCAAAATTCAACACAGTTGTACCCCGTAGAAGTCTTCCAACATCCGTTAGGACAGGCCCATCCATGACCTATGAATCATAGACCTAAGTCGACAAGCCGACCTGAACCAATAGAATTTTACTATTCAAATATCGTAACAGCCTTAGGCCGAAAAGTTACCTAGCAGGTCAGGAAGTCCTTTTTTGGAAGCGGCACATACACGTGCGAAATACCCAGCGCTCGGGCCGCACGGTCGGCAAGCACCTTGTCCTGCACCATCGGCTTGAACCCCGTGGTGGTGTATGCCGTAAACTCAACCCTCTGCCTCTTGAGTTCGGCGGCGATGTGTCGAGAGTCCTGCCCGCCGCTCAACAACACCATGTGCCTGACGGAAGATGCCTTCATGCGGCGTTTGATGGCCTGCTGGAAAAGCGCCACACAGCCGTCTACAGCATCGCCCATCGTCATGTTCTCCTGCACCGGCAGGTCCGCAAGTTGCCAATAGCGATCCAGGCGGATCTTATTATTCTCAAAGGTCAGAATGCTGGCTGGCGGAAGGCGGAAAATGCCTTCAAACAAAGTCTCCTCGCCTATCGGATGGCCGAGATGAAGGAATGAGTTGACCGAACGCCAATTCACCCGTAGGGGAGGCAGGCCCGTCGCCAGGATAGCCCTCAGGTCCGAAGCGAAGGCAAACACGCCTCGGGGCGCGTCGTGATAGTAGTAAAGCGGACGGAACCCGTAACGGTCGCCCGTAAGTAGAAGTATGTTGCTGGCTGCGTCCCAAACGGCGAGTGAGAAGATGCCGTTGATACGTCGAAGCTCCTGGGTCTCCCTTCGGTGGACCCAGTGCAGGAGAAACTCGCCGTCGTTGGCAGCAAACTGGAAAAAGGCACCCTCTTCTTTCAGCGATCGACGGTCAGTGTCGTAGTCGAAGATTTTCCCGCAGAAAACGGCAACCGCTTCCGATGTGGGGTCGATAATGGGCTGAAGTTCGGTATTGACTGCCCCAATACTGAAATGCCCCAACCCCGCCGGACCGTTCGACCAGACCTCCCGACGCTTGTAGCAAGATTGCCACGACGCTTCGTACATCTGATCGAGTAGTGCCGGTGCTGGAACGTCCGGGTTGTCTGATATCAGTCCACAAATTTTCATGGTGACAAATCTCCTCGTTTGGTGTGCCGTATGAGAGCGCTGCCTCCCCACCCGTCCCCCGGTGGGATACAACCGTCACATCCCCAGTCTATGCCTTGGGGCTTCCATCCCCGATTTCTTGCTCGGCCATCGCGAACGGTTCCTGATAGATTTTTTTCAATTCGGTGTTTGCCCACTGAAATAACATATTCGCAGCCACCTTCATGGTTTGCGTCCGTCGCCGACGCGCCGCCATGCAAAAGGACCTCGGCACGTTTGACTCGACAAGGTGGCTAAGAGCTGCCGCTCGCCGCCGCAGCCAGACGCTTCGGGGTCCTGCAGGAAGGCCGTGCGTTGCCAAGAAGCAGCGGAAGGATGCCGCAGCCTCGGGTGTATACGGCCAAAGCAGCGGTTCATCGTGCGAGGTGTTCTTCTTGCGCTGCCCAAAAGCCTTGCGGGGCACCCCCTCCTCCTCAACTATCCGCCGAGGAATCGGTCGGTCGTAATCACCGGGTACCGACCAGGGCTCCATGGCCTTGCTGTGCGTTATTTCCCATATTTCCAGCAAGTGACGCATGCCCCAAAAAGGCACTGGGCAGTGAAAGATGCCTCTAAAGAGGCGAAACTCTCCAATGCCGCCAGTTGAGAGAATCGTCCATTCGAAAGGATCACGGAATTTCCAGCGTTCCCGACTCCACATCTTGTCGCCATATGGGCCTGTGAATAACAGACACAGGGGCTCTGGATAATCGAAAAGTGTCCAGTTAAGGATGCTAGCCCGGCCAGCGACCGCCCAGATGGTCTCCTCCAGCGGGTACCGCCTGGCGGTCCGATCGTAGGTCGTACATTTCAGGCCCAAGCACCTGGCTACCTCTTCGCCGGAGTCCGATCCCCTCCATAGACTCGTCGACTGTCTGATAGTCACCGACTGCCGGCAACCGGCCCGGCAAGCAATGACCGCCGCAACAGACGAATCGTACCCTTCCGAGACGGTGACCAGTGGGGTGACACGATGTGTTCGAGCGCGATCGCCCATGTTGCCCGCCAGCCTCTCGGCCGTTTCCATTAGATAGGCAGCGTAGGTATCGAAGGTGTCGAAGCGCGGCGCGGTATCGGGCTTGTTGACCTCGGCCAGACTGCCGCCGTCCCATAGAAGATTATTGAAATATATAATACCCAGTTGCCCACTCTTGCATGGCAGTTGCCTCTTGTAGCCGGTTAGCCCCTGAATGATAGTATCCACATAACGGACGTAGTCCACGTTAACCCCTGAAAGCGAGATTCCTCCCACGGCCAGGAGCGCAGGCAGAGAGTTGGCTACGTGCCAGGAATCTTTGCTGTAACAGTACCACAGTCGGTCGAGGGTCGTGCCGGAAGTCACAAAAACGACGCCATGCTCGCGACACCGCAGACCGCTCCCGAAGACCAAGTCGGTCCGGTCGAAGTCGCCGCGCTCATACTCACCAGCCCAGACTGCTTCGACACACCATAGCTCATTGGTCTCGACACAGGGCCCGTGGTAAACGGTAATCGTATCAGCACGGTGTGTGAACTTCGCCACCCAGGCCAGTTTCGGCCAGGCTGAAACGAGTTTGTTATCCAGTTGCATGGTTATTACTCTGATCCTTTTGCGCCACATCCTCTTGCAAGAAGGTCTCGACATTCCAAGTGGTAAGCAGGCCTTCCATTATCCACCGCCACGTCTGCCAGTAGAACAGCATTCTGCGACCCAGCCGTTCCGTCCAACTGTAAGGGGGCTCCGCCTTCTGAAGTGCCCGAACAGTGTCTGCGTTGAGATCAGGGTGGTCAGGGGGAATAAGTCGAATAACCGCATCAAGTAGTTCATTGCGCTCCTTCTCAGCTTCAGGTATTAGACCCAATCTGCCGAATGTGGGACCGACTACCGGGAGCCGTGGCAAACGTCGCCAGTGATAGCGGCCCCAGTGGCCCAGGGAATTCAACTTGGCTCGTGTCCATAGCTCTGGCGCAAATGCCCTGTTGCTAAACAGCTTACCTCCCGAGCAGATGGGCACGTCAAGGGCTTCGGGAAGGTGCCGCTCAAATAGCCTCAGGTACAGTTTCATGTTTGAGGTTACGCTCAGGGGAATGCTTGCAGCCAGATCCCAAAGGTCCTTGCTCAAACCGGGAGTTAAAGGTAGCACAGTGTTGGCATATACCGTAAGGGGACAGGGGCTAAATATCTACGCATCTGGTTTGCCATCTGAAACCTTGCGGTGCCGAAATCGTCATCGGTGTATTTGCCCATTTCGCGCTCCAGAACCTGCCTGAAGGTTTCGTACATGGCATGGCCGACGGGATGAGAAAAAACGGACAAGGCGACCTGCCACTGCAACGATTCAAGGTCGTTGCACCTGTCTTGAAGATAGGTCGCAAATCCGCCGGAAAGCGGATAAGAAGGGGCAAAAGCAAATCCCGGCCCCAGGCGCCTTCCCACACCGCCTTCATCTCAGGCTTGATATGCTCTGAGACATGGGTGCTCATATACAGGACCATACTCGGTATGGCTACCTCATCTATGACTATATATCGAAAATAGGAAGGCGATGAGTAGTAGTCCCTGGCAGGAAAGCCCATCTCAATATCGCGACAGCCAAGCCTTTTGGCAATTCTCACGGCGAACTTTCCGTCAACGCCAAAGCCATGTTCCGGGTGTGTCAGAACAAGCACTTTGCAGTCCATGTTGAGGCGCCTCAGCAGAGTCAGAATCAGTCGCGAGTCAAACCCTCCACTCAACAAGATTGTCCCTGACCGACAGTGGGATGCGTAACATTCGATCTCGCACTGCATGATTCGCAGCATCTCGGCAGTATCAACATCCGCCATTTTCATCTCGGGTTTCGGCTCGGGCCAGGACCAGTGAGTTTTGGACTCAAGAGATCCGGCCGCAGGGTCGTAGACCAGAATGGTTGCCGAGTCCACGAGCTTCACACCGGCCAGTTGCGTATGATCTGCTATATTGAATCCCGGGGAGACAAATGCCCCCCAGCCGGCCGGATCCATCTCAACATCGACCAGACCGCTTGCGGGAAAAGCCTTCAGCTCAGTTGCCAGAAGCAACAGGCCGTCTGGTCTTGCGATGTATAGCGGCTGTATGCCGAGACAGTCAGTGACGATCACTAACTTCTGGTTTTGCGCATCCCAGAAAAGGGCAGCAAAGGCGCCGTCGAGAGAATGCAAGGATTTCTGGGCTTTATGAAAGTCGCTGGTCAGAATCTCCTGGAGCCTGGAATCCAGATGGCCGTGCAGATCAATAGGCACTCCGCTTATCATCAGCACGCTACCGTTCTCTGCCTCTCTCAAAAATGGGATCGAGGAAAAACGCTCACTGCTGGTTACGTATCCGATGGAACCACCTGGAACGGTGAAACTTCCACACTTCTGGCCTTCGGAGAGCTGCATAGCCCGCGTCATTTTTTCGACAGCGGCCTGACAGTCAATCGAATTAGTTGAGAAACAAGCAGTGATCTTCATAAAATACCCCCCTTTGAGGTCTTGCCTCACTAAACTCGGTGCAAACCCTTGAGTTCCAATCCTCGCTACGTGCCGGGCAGAAGCGTGCGTAATTTAATACCCATACGCCTGCGGTCTTCTGTGGAAACCAGCAACAGCAACGCAATGGGGACGTAGCACGCCGTAGCGACAGCCACCTGAAGAGAGAACTCCGACCAGTTGCGGGCCGGCAGTATATGCTGCACCCCATAACAGACCACGGCAAACATCCCACCGGTCGCAAGCCCGCTTCCACCAATCACCATAACGTAGCGCCACCAGTTGATCCCGGCTTTACGGCAGGCATATTGTGGAACGACAAATGTTTGCGTCAGGAAACGGGCGACCAATGTTCCGGCCGCCACACCCGCCAGCCCCCAGCCGAATAGGACAACGAATGCGACTGAAAGCGCCAAATTTGTTAGCGCCTCGACCACCGTCATCTTGGCGGCAAAGCCGATATGTCCGGTCGCAGCCAGGAGGGAGCGGCTCCCAAAGCCGAAGAGGGTTAGTAACTTGGACCCGGCCAGGATCGCCATCACCTGCGCTGCATGGGTCACCGATTCCTGAGGAAACTTCTCGGGATGGAACATCCACAGCCGGATGAACGACTCGCCAAATGTGAGGTATCCGATGTACATCAAGAGCCCGAGGATCATTGCCAGTCGGACTTGCCGGAACACCATCCATCTCGCCGACCCCATCTCATCTCGCGCCACAGCTCGTTGCAGCGAGGGAAAGAAAGTGGTGATAATCTGTCCAAGAAAGGTGTCTGAGTAATACAACAGCATCGCTCCAACACTGTAGACGGCCACAGCATCAATGTTGATGAGGTTGCCGACGATGACCAGGTCGGTTTGGCCGATGATTTTGAAGGAAACGGCTATGGCAAATGCTCCAATGCCGTAGTTGTACAACTCGCCAATCCGCTCTCTTTTCAGCATCAGGGGCCACAGCCGGAGCCCTTGGTGCACTCGACGAGCCATGTATAGGTTCACCAGCAGCCCGACAACGTTGCACCCCACGATCGCCGCGGTCAATCCGATCAGATGGAAGCCCAGCTTGAGTGCGACCACCGTACCGACCGTCCGGACGGCGAGCATGACAAGGTCAGAGCCACGCGCAAGGTCAAAGCGTTCGTGGGCTGCCAACACGCTGGAGAGCACTGTGCGGAAAGCGGAGATCCAAATGTTCACCGCCAGTACCGGCAGTAGAACAGCCACGGTCATGTGGTATTCCTGGGGGACTGAAGGAAACACCCACGGAAACACCGCCCCAAGTATGCAACCGGCCACGAATATCAGCCCACCTACAGCCGAGTACATCCCTAAACCGGTGCGAATGGTCTCATCGACCTTATCGTATTCCTCCTTGCCGAGGTATAGCACGATATACCGGCCGGTGCTGGCACGCACACCGAGATCCAGAATGCCCATATACCCTGTCAGAACCGTCAGGATCTGCCAGATGCCGTACTGGGTCATGCCCAGAGTGTGGAGGATGAAAGGCGACAGGAAAAACATGACCACGAGGTTAGCCCCGTGACCGACCCAGTTGGCGACAAGATTGCGTGCGATGATGCGTGCTTTAGCCATTATATCGCATAGAAGCCTTCATCTGGCCATTCGGCTTTGTTAGAACACAGAGAATCCAGCCATTCAGAAAATTCAGGCAACGTACAGACCTTACAAACTCATGATAGCGGTATGCAATCCAATACAACACTGGGGAAAATCTAAACGCATAAGGGGACTGGTCCAGATACTCGAATTTCTGCAGCTTAAGACCTGCATTGGCAGCCAACCGCATGAGTTGCCTGTGGCTGTTCGCTCGATAGAATGTGGGGAACGTATCCATTTCATCTCTGCCTTCAGTGGCACTTACAACCTTCGCGTGAAAGCGATTGGGCATCAGTTTGGCCGCTACTGACACGTAGTCGTACTTGCTTGGCGTCAGCAGCACTGCCCTACCCCCTGCCTTTAGCACTCTGTGAAATTCCTGAAATACCTTGGCGGGCTTTTCAAGATGTTCCAACACCGCACAAGAAGTGATCACGTCAAATTCCTGATCACCAAACGGCATCTCCTCTGAACCGCCTTCAATAACCTCAGCGCCCTTAGGGGCCGCTGATTGATCTGCTACAGGATCTATTCCACAGACCCTCGCATCTGTCGATAACCACTTCTCTGCCATGGGAAACGTCCGCCCACACCCAACATCCAACAAGCTCATGTCGGGCCCCAGCAGGTCAAGCACTAAACTCTCATACTCATGGTAAGGCCCTCGATAGCCTTGCCTGGCTTCGTAGTAGGCAGATACAGTTGATTGTTTCTGGCCTGTTGGAAGTTGGGGGCGCTCTTTAGTTTTACAGTTTTTCACCGCTCACTCGCTTTGCCATATTTTTGATTATGGCCGCTCCGATACAGCACATAAGGACCGCGTCCCAGATAAATAAAAGCAAGAACAATTTAACGGGATAAATCTTGATTAGTGCATTAAGCTTGTTTTTTTCTTTTGGCAGCAACTTCTGAAGCCAGCGGGCTATGAGGCTTTTTCTTCAGCTATGTACAAAACTTTTTGATACATATCGTCTCTAATCCAAAAAGTGATGCTCAGAGCGCAACTTATCGATCAGCGGCTTCACTGATAAGATCAAGCCGGCTTTCTTAGCTTTCAGCAAAATGCCCAAAGTGCCGGTTATCGACAAATTATTCGATTGAGCTATTATCCGCCCATCCTTATCGTCCATAAGACACAATTCTGCTTTCTTTTCCAAAGCGAGACAAATCGCCTCGGCCTCTCCTTGGTGAAGCAATGGCACCATCTGTCTTGCCATGATAGTATTGAAAATGGGCTGAACAATTACCCTCTCTTCTTCAAGACATTTTTGCCATTCTCTGGAACTTAAAAAAAGAACATTCAGTTCATTGGCAACTGCGTCTGGGATATATACGGTACCAAACAGCT
>JAGLUH010000289.1 GCA_023134875.1 Candidatus Zixiibacteriota bacterium | reverse complement strand
TATCCGATGTACGATTTCACCCACTGTCTCTCTGATTCCATCGAAAGGATCACGCACTCTCTCTGCTCGCTGGAGTTTGAGGATCATCGCCTTCTCTATGACTGGTTCCTTGACCAGCTTGGCGTTTTTCATCCGCAGCAAATCGAGTTCGCCCGCCTCAACCTGAGTTATACGGTTCTCAGCAAGCGCAAACTGCTGCAACTGGTGGAAGAGGGGCACGTCACCGGCTGGGATGACCCGCGCATGCCGACCCTCGCCGGTCTGCGGCGGCGCGGCTATACGCCGGAATCGATCCGCAACTTCGCCGAGCGTATCGGTGTCGCCAAGCGGGATAGCATCGTCGATATCGCCCTGCTGGAGCATTGCCTGCGCGATGACTTAAATCAACAGGCAAATCGGGTGATGGCGGTGCTGCGACCGCTCAAGGTGGTAATCGACAACTACCCCGAAGGCCAGGTGGAAGAGTTGGAGGCGGTCAATAATCCGGAAGACGCCGACGCCGGAACCCGCCGGGTACCATTCTCGCGCGAAATCTATATCGAACGTGATGATTTCCGGGAAGACCCGCCGCGCAAGTTTTTCCGGCTGGCGCCCGGTCGGGAAGTGCGCCTGAAACATGCCTACTATATTACCTGTGACCGGGTGGTCAAGGATGAACAAAGCGGTGAGGTGATCGAGTTGCACTGCCACTATGATCCTGAGACGCGCGGCGGTGGTTCTCCTGATGGCCGCAGGGTGAAAGGGACGCTCCACTGGGTTTGTGCGGCACACGCAATCGAAGCCGAAGTGCACCTTTACGATCACTTCTTCACTGTCGCCGATCCCCTGGCTGAGCCTGATTTCAAGGCTTGTCTGAACCCGAATTCTCTGGAAACTCTGGTAGGATGTAAACTGGAACCGTCACTGGCAACTGTTAAACCAGGCGACCGCTACCAGTTCCTGCGGCATGGTTATTTCTGCGTTGATCCTGATTCAAGCAACGACAAACTGATCTTCAACCGCGCCGTCAGCCTCCGTGACTCCTGGGCAAAGATTGTCAAGGCGCAAAGGAGTTAGACTCCGGCTTTAGGCCACATCAGAAACCGATGATCGACAAACAGGATTATTCATAAATGACCAGTAGCGACAAGCAAAGTCCAAGGGTTTATGAAAATGGTGACAAGCTCTGCTCGGACATATGTGTCTGGTGTGGGGCAAAGGAGGGGTTGTCGGAATCGCATCTGTTTCCAAAGTGTATCGGCGGGTCGTTCGCCGCCAGAATCTCGTGTCAAGAGTGCAACAGCTTTCTAGGCACGAAGTTTGAGAGCGAGGCCAAGAAGAATGCTTCCATTACAGCAGCGCTTGTGAAGCTTGGTATCGCTGACCGACGTAGCGCGTATAGACTCGGAAAGAAGCTTGACACCGAAAGCGGCGTTGAAATGCATATAGCGGCTGACGGGAAGAGCAAGCCGGTTACAAGACAAGTAAGCGACAACCGGTTCGAAGGCTCGCCGGAGCAGAACAAGGCCTTTGCTCTTAGGCACTTCCGAAAAACTAGGCCAAAATGGTCCACAAAACCACTGGAGGAATTCTATGACGATCCTTCAAAGCAAAAGTTCACCTATGCCGGTGAGCAATACACAAAGAAACACTACCCTGCCGGTGATGCGGAACTGGCGGTGCAAATGCAAAGACACCCCCACCCTAATCTTATCTTCAAGATAATCTATGAGTTCCTGGCCCTGTTCAACCTGCAATCAAGCAACATGATTCAATCAACACTCGAACACTTGGTCACTGTAGATGCGAATAATCGAAAAGACCGCATTGT
>JAGLUH010000288.1 GCA_023134875.1 Candidatus Zixiibacteriota bacterium | reverse complement strand
CTTTATGTCAGTCTCTTCCCCTGCAACGAATGCGCCAAACTAATCGTTCAGGTCGGCATCAACAAAGTCATCTATCTGAGTGATCTCTACCCCAAAGACGATATCTTCATCGCCGCCCGGCGGATGTTTGAAATGGCCGGCGTCGCCACCGAGAAACTCATTCCCAAAACCAGAAGCATCCTTTTGGATTTTGAGCGGTTTATCTCCTGATCTTTTCAGGAAAATTACGCAGCACCGTCTGTCTATTGTTGCGATCTCCCCCGCAGCTCTTGCGACGTAGTAACTCTTTGAATGATAGCGGATAATAAATATCACTCAATAAATCCATCTTCGCCGGATCCGCAGATTCTGCGTCCCGATGGGAGCAGTTAAATCAGTTCTCTTTGTAAGACGTTATCCGGCAACAGGTTGGCAATATCAGAATCGTCCCAGGCGGCGGCACAACATTTGCGACCTCAAAGGGCGGAAGGTGCCACACACTTTTCTGCGTGTTGGTTTCTTCGCCGGCAGTAAAAGAGGGCTAAACGAGCAAGCGAGCATTGCCGGCCCACAGCGCGAACCATCGGAGGTGTCACTATGCCAAGGCGGAAAGAGCACGAGGAGTACGCCCCTGTCGGCGAAAAGGATGTCTGGCATCCTTACGAGTTGCAATCCATTTCTCTCCGGAAATTCATCACGATCGTCAACAAGATTCTGAGGCGCGACTATACGATGATCGATACATCGCACTGCGCCAGAACTATCGAAATCTAATCATCCTCTCCTTAGAGCAGGAAGTCGAAACCACAAAGGTTTCAAGTCACAGTTACGCTGGGACTATATATCTTCTGACACGGTTAAAAAACCGTCGATTTTTTCTACGATTAACAATCACACCGATCACCCGATATAGTATAAAGGCAGAAAGTCCGTTCACGCTGGAGTTTATTGCGTTAGTCTATTGAGCGAAATGGACTTGACAAATTAGAACCATAGTGTAAATTATATATTAGAGATTTGTAGAGGTCTCACGGATTACTCCCTTTCTGGTGAACGATTATGAAGTATGGATTACGCATTCGGCTGGTGCTGATCGGTAGCCTGATAGTGTGGCTGCTGCCGGCGGCGTTGGGCGCTGTCTCCCTTGCTGAATTGATCGAGGCGGATATCGATGCCGGCCTTATCAGCAAGGAGGAAGGGATAATCTACCAGGCGCTGGCGGCGACCAATCCCGGCTATCTGCCTGAGCATTACCAACTGATTACCGGTGCGCCGGACAAAAGCGCCACCATCCTGGTGCGGGATGCCTGGGTAGTGCTGGCCGAGAACTTAGACCTTGCTGCGAAATATCGTGGTGTTCTTGGCACCAGGCCGCTAATGCAGACTCAATACCAATCACCCGCAGGACAGTTCTGGCTTCACTATGACACCTCCGGCACTCACGCCGTGCCCGCCGCCGATACCAATGTCAATCAGGTACCCGACTATATCGAGCGAGCGGCGCAACTGGCTGACAGTGTCTACAACTACCAGGTAAACGTGTTAGGTTACCTCCCACCGCCCTCTGATGGCACTCTCGGTGGCGGACAGGATCAGTATGATATTTACTTCCAGTTGATGCCATATTACGGTTACACTTCGCCGGAACTGGCGGGTCCGGCGCCATGGGATGACTACTCATCACATATTGTCGTCAGTTGCAATTTCGAAGGTTTCCCTCCCAATGATGACCCGGAAGGACAACAGATCGGCGCCCTCAAGGTTGCCATTGCGCACGAGTTCTTCCACGCCGTGCAGTTTGCCTACAATGTTCATGCCGATTCATATTTCATGGAGATGTCCTCGGTCTGGATGGAGGAGATGGCTTTCCCGGAGGTCAACGACAACTACCAGTACCTTCATCACTTCTTCGACGATCCCCAGGAAGGCTTGCAGCATGATGGCCAACATCGCTATGCTTCCTTTATCTGGCCTAAATACCTGGAAGAGAATTTCGGTATCGATATCATGAGGGCGATGTGGTGTGAGTGTCGCTATGAGATAGCCTTCAGTTCGATGGCGTATGTGCTCGATTCGATTGGCACCGCCTTTCCGGTGGAGTATTTGCGTTTTCTCGATTGGAATTACTTCACCGGCAGCCGTGGCCATCTTGGTTACTATCAGGATGCCGTCGATTATCCCGACGTCAGTATAATGCGAACGCACACGATTGTGCCTGATTTCAACTACTACTCGATGCAGCCGCCGGAACCGCTCGGCTCCAACTACATAGTAGTGGAAAACCTCGGTGGCCTGAAGGGTATCTTCACCTTTGAGCTTGACGGCAATCCCAGCGCCTCATGGGGGGTAGCTTACATTGTTGACTACGGTGCCGACAATTACTTCGATACCATCAGCACCGCCTTCTCAAATGGCGAGGGCAAGGCGTACGTTCCGTACTTCGAGGACACCCAGAGAATAATCTTGATTCCGGGTGTGACCTGCAACTACGGTCAGGTTTACAATTTCTATTACGACATCTACATTCGCCCGCCGGGGGATGCTGACGGCAACCATCTGATCAACATAGCCGATATCACCTATATCATCGGTTTTGTCTTTGGGGGCGGCCCAGCATCGCACCCCTTTGCGGCAATGGATGCCAACTGTGATCACATGGTGAATATCAGTGATGTCGTGGTATTGATTCAGTACATCTTTGGCGGAGGGCCGTTCCCCTGTCAGTAACGCGGCCGTTTAACGCCCCGAGATAGATTGGAAAGGAAGTATGTTGTGAGCCATCCTGTCAGGCTTATTCTCGTTCTCGTGTTTCTGTTCGGCGCTTCATCGCCCTTGTCGGCGGCCAGTTCTTCATACCAATTGATCGAACAGGCTTTTAACGCCGGTAAGTTCTCAGACGAGGAGCGACTGGTGCTGCTGGTGCAGTCGATTAAGGATCAAGAGGCGTTGCCGCAACAGTTTCAGTCGTCAGTGGTTGAAGTCAGCAAGTCGGCCACCCCGATTCTGCTGGAGGTTCATGCCAAGTGGGAATCATTCAGCCCGGAAAACAAGACGCTACTGAGAGGGTACTACCTCCGGCCATCGGCCACTCACACCTATAACACACCTTCCGGCAAGCTCAAAATCCACTACAACATCTCCGGTGGCGATGCCGTACCCACCGCCGACGGCAACAGTAATGGCATCCCTGACTACATCGAATGGCTCGCCGATTATGCCGATAGCTCTTATCGAACCCAGGTGACCTACCTGGGCCACCTGGAGCCGCCCTCCGATTTCAGCGGTGGCGGTGACTCCCGCTATGATATCTATACCGAAGAGATGCCCTACTACGGCTACACCCAACCGGAAGGTTACGGTGACAGACCCTGGGGCGATATCTACAGCTATGCTTCCGTTCATCGCAATTTCTACGGTTTTCCTCCCAATGATGACCCGGAAGGCAATCAGAAGGGTGCCATGAAAGTTACGGTGGCACACGAGTACTACCACGGGATTCAACTGGGCTACGAGGTCAACATGGGCAGTGATATCTGGTTCATGGAAATGTCCTCGACCTGGATGGAGGAGTGGGCTTTCCCACTGGTTAATGATAACTATGGCTACCTTTCCTACTGGTTCAATCATCCGGAGTACTCCATGCACTACTCGACGGGAGGACATATGTATGGCGGTTTTGTCTGGCCGAAATACTTGGAGGAAAACTTCGGCGCCGTTATCATGCAGCAGCTCTGGGCGGAAACGATCGGCAGCACGCCCTACCAGGATTTCGCTACCATCCTGGCTAACTATGCCACCACCCTGGGGGATCAGTTCACCGAATTCTCCCTCTGGAACTTCATCACCGCAACCTATGATGACGGTTTGCACTACGAGGACGCCGCCGATTACCCGTCGATGTCGATAATGCGCAGTCATAGCAGCTATCCGGTAACCAACCAGACACCGACCGCCAGTAAGAGACCGGATGCGATGGCGGCCAACTATATCAATTTCAATCTGCCCTCGGGGCCGGGAACATTTACCGTTGAGTTTGACGGCGACAATTCCACTCCCTGGCGTGTCAAGCTGCTCACGATGGTCTATTCCGGCGGGTATCAATTCGGCGAGCACGAAATGACCCTTGATGGCAACGGCGACGGTAGTTTTGCGATGATTGATCTTCAGAACTGGAGTCGGTTGATCATGATTGTCTGCAATGTCAGCCAGACTCTCAATGACCGCAGTTACACCTATGGTGCCAGCTTTCAGCCCTATTCCGGCTATGATGTTCGGGTTAACGCCACCGACGACGACAGTGTCTATTCGGCCTCATACACTGTCAGCCGCTTCCAGGTCGAGAATGCCGGTATCTACCCCGATACCTTCGCCATCACCGCTGACGACGGCCTGGGCTGGAGCGTCAATCCGTCCCCACACCGTTTGTTTCTGAATGCCGGTCAGATTGACACGGTCAACGTCAACGTCAATTGCCCGCCGCTGACGAATGAAGGTGTAATCAACCGGATAGTGGTAACAGCAACCGCCGTCTCGACGATGGGAGTTGATGACAGTGACAGTTGCCTGGTGACTGTGTTTGTGCAGCGCGGCGATGCTGACAATAACGGTTTGATCAATATCGCTGATCTTACCTATATCATTAACTATATCTTCGGCGGCGGCAGTGTGCCGGTGCCGATAGTGGAAGCGGGTGACGCCGACTGTGACACGATGGTCAATATCTCTGATGCGGTTGCCTTGATTACCTATATCTTCGCCGGTGGCCCCTATCCACCCTGCAATCCGTTCTGATCGTATAATCGATGACAACAACGAGGCCGCACGGTAACAGGCGGCCTTTTTTGTTGACTTATCGAAGGGCTTTCATAATATTAACTTGATATATGACAGCAAGATAGCAAGGTGGAATAGAATTGGAACTCAAACGGCTCGGCAAGTATCAGATTATCAAGTTGCTGGGAGAAGGTGGGTTTGGTACGGTTTACCTGGCGGAGGATAATATCGGCCGTCAGGTGGCGCTTAAAGTGCTCCATCCCCAAATCGCCTCTGATAAGTTGCTGGCGGCATATTTTGAGCGGGAAGCAGTGGCGCTCGCCCGTTTGAAGCATCCTAATATCGTCGCTATCAGTAGCTACGATCAGGCGGAGGGAACAACTTTCATTGAGATGGAGTATGTCGAGGGGCGGACGCTGCGCGATATACTCCATCAGGACGAACCCCTGCCTTTACCGCGAATTCTAAAGATATTTCTGCAAATACTGGACGCTCTGAGTCACGCCCATGCCAAGGGTGTCATCCACCGCGATATCAAGCCGGCTAATATCATGCTGACCCCGAAGGGCGAAGTCAAGATCACCGATTTTGGTATTGCTCGTGTCGCCGGTTCCGAGAAGCTGACCCAAACCGGTACCGGCGCCGGATCGTTGCTCTATATGTCTCCGGAGCAGATTAAGGGAAAGGGAATCGATCATCGCAGTGATCTCTACTCGCTCGCGATTTCACTTTACCAGGTACTAACCGGCAAAACCCCCTTTTCCGGCGATTCCGATTACGAGATCATGAATCAGCAATTAAAAGAATCGCCGCCACCGTTGCGCCAGATCAAGCCTGACATTCCCGGGGAACTGGAATTCCTCATCTTGAAAGCGCTTGAGAAAGACAAGGAGGATAGGTTCCAGAGTGCTGCCGAGATGGCGACTGAGTTGGAAAGAGTTGCAGCAGCGCCGGTGGGGGATGTTCGTACTACTGAGGAAACCATCCTGCCGCGGCCAAAAATGCGGGCGCCACTGCCGGATTTGCGGCGTTCCCCTCTCTGGCCCAAACTGGCGGTGGGGCTGGCGGGTGTCGCTGTAGTCGTAGTGGCGGTTCTCCTTCTTTATCCCCTTGGCGGCGATAGGGAAGAAGGTGAACGTGAAGGCCTGATTCAGCAGGAGATCGGGATAACATTTGCTGATTCGCTCGGTTCGGTAATCAAGATGTTTAATGATGGCGACTATCACGGCAGTTTTGACTTGGCTAAATCGCTGAAAGAATCTGCCTCGGCAAACAGGGAAGACAGGTTACGATTGCGCAAGATACTGGCGGCCTCAGCACTCATTACAGGCGACAGCTTGGCTGCTGATCGGGAGTTCTCGCGACTCCTGGCCGATTTTGCCGACGCCGATTTCAGCAGAGATGAGTACCCGCCCGAAGTTGTTGCCAGATGGCAATATATCAGGAAACCTCCAGTCACGGCAGGCGATGACCAGATTGCCAATGGTACTGAGACGGGAAGCGGAACCG
>JAGLUH010000287.1 GCA_023134875.1 Candidatus Zixiibacteriota bacterium | reverse complement strand
CCAGCGATTTTTCCATTATATCGAAACGATCGGTAAACTTCCGGATAGTAGCGTTAAGGCAGGTCTCCGGTTCGGTCTTGATATGGCGGGCGACCAGATGCAAACCAGCAAAATGGTGCTGCTTAAGTAATGGGTTCATCCGCTCTTTCGCTGTAGTAGAATTGCAGACCCTTAGTGTGCTCCCCGTTCGGGGACGATACAGATGAACTCGATCTCCTCATCGTACGGATTCTTAAACTGGTGCATTGTGTTCGACGGAATAAAGGCGAAGTCCTTTTCGTGAAGTTCAAAGGTTTCTCCGCCGATAGTAACCCTGCCGCGCCCCCCCATGACATGAATTACATGTTCCCAATCGTGCTGATGATACGGCGTCTGCCCACCGCTGCTGATGCGGAATACCCGCAGGGTGTTCTCTTTCCAGCCCTCGGCCGCGCCGATCACGTTGGCCTTGGAGGTCTTGATTGCACTATCCATTTGGACATCCTGGAATCTAATATCACTGTGTTTTACTACCGGCATAATTTCCTCGCTTTGCTGGTTTTCCTGCTAGTATACGTTTTTGGGAGACGGAAAAGCAAAGGAAAAAGCTGCGAAACAAGAGACAGCATCATCAAACCCCATCCGCTGGTAGGCCACCGCTTGTTTTGAGGAAAAAAAGGGCTTCACACAAACTCGCTCTGACAGGAAAACGCTTGCGTTACCTCTTGGTGGGTCGTATCTCTGCGCGTGAACGATGATTACTCCGACAGAAATACCTCATTGCTACCAGATGATCGAGGCTGGCGAGGAGGAGTTCGGTATTCTCGATCTGCCTTCCGGCTATGCCAAGGGTAATTGCTATATGTTCTACCAAACTTACCATGGCCTGCCGATTATGCAGAGTTCGATCTCACGCAAGCTGGGTAGATCGTTGATTGATTCCCTCGATATGGCTGAGCTGGAGAAGCAGCGGGCGGAACTGAAAGCCTATTGGGTCAAGTATATCATCATCCACAAGAAGCTGGTTACTCCCAATCGCCCGCCCAATCTCGAACAATATCGGCAGTGGTATCAACAGGTGTATAAGGATTCGAGCCATGCGGTTTGGTCGGTTTACTAAAACTACTGCTGGGCGACAGTCGTGGACGCTGGCCCTTATTTTGAGAGTTCTATCTGAAAAGAAATTGTATCCATAAACAAGCAGGGTGAACAGATGAAGGCAAAGATAAGACGGATTGATGGTCTCGCGTTGGCTGGAGTAAGCGACTCAAATCATTGGGTCACTATGGATGGACCCGCGGAATTCGGTGGTTTTCTGGCGGGAGCACGACCGATGGAACTGGTGCTGCTGGGCGTGGCCAGTTGCGCGGCAATGGATGTGCTTTCCATCCTGAGGAAGAAAAAAACCAAATTGTCTGATTTCGCTGTGGAAGTCGACGCTGACAGAGCAAAAGAGCACCCGCAGGTTTTTACGGCGATAAGATTGCACTATATCCTCACGGGAAAACGTATTCGTCCCGCCGATGTGGAACGGTCGATTGAACTGACCGATGAGAAATACTGCGGTGCGATAGCCATGCTAAAAGGGAATGTGGCGATCACGCATGACTACGAGATAAGAGAACCTGACTTGTAGAAGTTGCCTGTTGTCATTATGAGTACAATCTAGTCGGATGGGAGATACATAATTCAGCTTGTGAGACAACTTCGCGACGTATCCCAACCATAAATATAAGATGCGCGATTCAATCCGTAGAGGTACGGCGAACTGTGCCTAAGAGTGCGTCGTCATTCTTGCAGGTGTACCAGAACGTAAAGCGACCGGACAACCTTTTCCGGTGGTGGGCTGATTGCCAGCGTGATCAGGTCATCGTATTCCTGCCGCGAGAAACGATAGATCAGGTTGGCATTCGGCTGGCAATCCATGGTGTTAAGGAAGGGCAGGCGCCAGAGATCGACGAAGGCCTGCGCCTCCATGCTGCTGAAACCGGAAGCGACCAGATCGAAATACCAGGGAGTTATCACGGTGTCAAGATGAACAAAGGAAAACTGAAACTGCTCACCGGGATTTAGGCTTTCTTTGTACCAGGTAACACGCGCACCCGTCGAACAGGAACCCGCCGGGAAGGTCACCAGGACGAGATTGTAGACCGGATACTGGCCGTTGTTGGTGACCGTTGGGGCGACAGTGTCGTTACCCAAATCCACGGCGATGCGGTTTTGCCAGGGGACTTCACCCTCGTAGAAAAGAAACCTCGCCTTCTGGTTATTGACTTTGAGAATGCGGGCATCGACATTGTTGAGCGTGCCGATAATAGCCTCCAACGGCACATAACCGCTATCACCGCGCGCCGTGGTCGAGTTGAGACTTTCCGCGAATTCCACATTCTGCCAGGTAGCCTTGTTGCCGCTGACACTGGCGGTTGGATAGGTATCAGTAGGATAACCGCCGTTGAAAGTCACCGTTACGGTAAACGGTTTCGGATTGTCGGCATGCACGTAGATAACGGGTTCCCGCACTATCATAACCGATTCCGGTCGCGAGGTCAGGAAATAGGAATCATCACCGCTACAGCCGGCCAGCACACCCCACTCGTGAATCTCGAAACCGTCATTCTCAGTCAGGGGGGAATCATCGCCGCAGCCGGCCAGATACAGAAGAGCGGCGACACAAACAAATAAATACAGAAAGGAGAAATGCCTCGCTTTCATTTTTTCATGCTCCTTCTATAGGCTGATATTGTCTGCCATACCTGTCTTGACGGATCACCGTCAATATCGTTACCCCTTCAACAGGAACAGACGGAGAAGATGTCAAGACCGTTCAATTTGGTGCCGATTATACGATAAATCCCTTGCTATCCATTACTAATTTCTTATACAATTATAGGTGGCCTGGATATGAAGAATGTCGATCAACAGCCCGATCTAATCCGACGCGCCTACTATGCCGGTTCGTTTTATCCCGCTGATCCGGTGGAGTTGTCGGAACAGGTAAGGGGATTTATCCAAGCGGAATCGGGTAAAGTGAGTGCCGAGATAGTCGGCCTGATTGCGCCCCATGCCGGATACATCTACTCCGGCAGTTGCGCCGCCGCCGCCTATCGGCTGCTGAAGGGCACTAAATACGAAATCGTGGTGGTGATTGCACCGTCACATCAGGCTTTCTTTACCAATACCGCCGTTTTCCGTGGTGGCGGCTACCAGACACCGCTCGGCGTGATCTATACCGATCCGGAGTTGGCTGCCACGATTGCCAATATCCATCCCAAGGTTGTATTCGCCGACGATGGTCACAGCGGCGGTGCCCGACCGGAGCACTCTCTTGAAGTGCAGCTTCCCTTCTTGCAGATGGTGCTGGGTGATCTCAAAATGGTGCCGGTAGTAATGGGCAGCCAGGAGTATGACATGGCTATTGCCCTGGGAGAAGTGCTGGCATCGGCGCTGACCGGTAAGAAGGCACTTATTGTTGCCAGTTCTGACCTCTCCCACTATCACAGCGCCGCCCAGGCAGACAAGATGGACAAAGGTATCAGCGAAGCGGTCAGACGCTTCGACTGGAAGCTGCTGCATGACCGTGTCAACTCCGGTTACTCGGAAGCCTGCGGCGCGGGGCCGATGATCTCCTGCATGTATGCCGCCAAACGACTCGGTGCGACTCAAGCTCAAATAGTTCGCTATACTCATTCCGGCATGGTGACCGGCGATGATCGTGAGGTGGTGGGATATCTTTCCGCCATCTGCCACCGATAATCAACGCCCTACCTAATATACAAGGGGCAGACGTGGAGAGGCTGTCCCAAAAGATTGTTGCGTATGGTGTGTTGCAGTGAGAACAGAGTTGAGAGAGATCTAACAATAAGGTGCTGGATTCAACTTGTAGGGGTGCGCCACGGCGTACCCTTGGGGACGCGGCAGCGTGCCCCTACGCCTCGGAAGACAGATCTACAGAAATTATTCTCCATCATTTTGGGGACAACTTCCAGACATCTGCCACCCACAATATTAATCTTCAGTACAGCTTCCCAAAAACTGGTAACCGACCCAGCGGGCGGGCCTGAGTAATGATGCCTGAGACGTAAACAATCAGTACCACTTCCCCAAAAGACTGTGACCCTTTTACTGAAATATTCCATCATTAACTGTGGGCCATCTGTGATTTTTCGGTAGTAACATTAGGCATTTATCGGCGAGTCGAACAGGCCGGTTTTCAGCCTGAAAAGGTGAAATCTTTCACAAAACATAGAGTTTTATAGCTTGACAAAAAGGGCGGTCAATATATAATATTGGCTCGATAAATTTCGGTAGGTGGGGTCTTTGACCGAGAAAAAGGACGAGAAGTCAGAGCTAATCAGACAGGTCGGACTGCTTACCGTGATACCGATTCTACTGGCGGTCGGACCGCTGGTGGGAATGCTGATTGGGAATTTGCTGGACGGCTGGCTCGGTACGGAACCCTATTTGATGTGGGTGTTTATCGTGCTCGGTTTTGTCGCCGCCGGTCAGGAGACCTATAAGCTCATTAAGAAAGTCAGCAAGGATTAGTAACTCTTTTCACAAGCAGAGATCATGGGACTGGAGTTTATCAGCCGCATCATCAGGATGACTCTGATACTGGCAGTGTTGATTGCGCTGTTCGGTTCGGTCTACTATAACTGGCAGGAATCGCTTGGTATCCTGCTCGGTGCGGTTTGGGGCGTTTTGAATCTTTACTTCATCAAGGGCGTGATTGTCCAGGTTGTTACTCCGAAAGAGACGCAGAAATCACTGGCGTTCATTCTGGTGGTTGTCAAGTTTCCGGTACTTTATGTTGCTGGTTATTTTCTGCTGGCCTGCGGGTATTTCTCACCCCAGTCTCTCCTGATCGGTTTTTCATTGATCTTCGCGGTCGCCTTCCTGAAAGTGTTGGGGCGGGTGCTTCTTAAGATGGACATGATTGAGTTCAAGAAAAAACAGCCGGACGGAAACAGTTGATCCTGGAGAAACTCCTGATCCCGCTGGCCTCCGGCGCGGAACATGCCGCCCACGCCACTGATACCGCCGCCGCTCATGGCGGTGGCCCGCCGGAACTGCCCAATCTTGTGCACATGATCTACTTAGCATTCGGCGAGACTTTCCATTCCTGGCATGTTTGGGAAAATGTTATTTATGGTTTCGTGGTGCTGCTGCTTCTTTGCGTCGTGTCGATGCGGGTTTACCGCCGGCGTAAACTGGTGCCGGGTAAGTTGCAGAATGTCGCTGAAATGGCCGTTGAGGGATTGGATAGTTTCTTCCACTCGATTATCGGCAAGCACTCGCGTCCTTTCACCCCTTTCCTCGGTACGTTATTTATTTATGTCCTCTGCATGAACCTGATGGGGCTGGTACCGTTAATGAAATCCCCCACTTCAAGTATGAATATCACCCTGTCGCTGGCACTGGTGGTTTTCTTCTATGTGCAGTACGCAGGGATGAGACGGCTGGGAATTATCAAGTATATCGACCATTTCCTAGGGGAACCGCGTGACGTGATGGGCTGGATTTTGGTGCCTATCAATTTACCGATTCATTTTATTAGTGAACTGGCCAAACCGGTCTCGCTCTCCCTGCGTCTTTTCGGTAATATCACCGGCGAGGACGTGCTGATCGCCGCCTTTACCTTTCTGGGCATAACGATGCTGGGATTCTTACATGGCGCTGTTGCAACACCGGAGTGGGCGCGTATCGGCATACCGCTGCAACTGCCTTTCTATTTCCTGGCGTTATTGACGTCGACCATCCAGGCGCTGGTATTTACCTTACTGTCGACGGTTTACTTTGCGATGATGATGCCTCATGAAGAGGAAGAACATTAAACCAACAAGATAGATATTACAGGAGGAATGATGGATTATCAGTTTGCACTTGCTCTGGCTCTGCCTATCGGTCTGGCGCTGGCCGCGATCGGTTCTGGTCTTGGTCTGGGGCGTGCGGTCGGTTCCGCGATGGAAGCAATGGGACGTCAGCCGGAGGCCTCCGGTAAAATTCAGACCGGTATGATTATCGGTGCTGCCCTGATTGAAGCGTTGACCATCTACTCGCTGGTCGGCTTCTTCATTCTTTCAGGCAAGATCGGCTAAGCGGACCAAAAGGCATTCGGGGCGGGTTTACTGACGGCGGGCTCGCCTCGCGATTATTAAGATCTTTCTAAACGTAAACCAGATTGAGGTAGCGATTGTTTGATCAGATATTTGAAGCCCTCAAGATAGAGATACCGCAGATCATCACTCACGCGGTCGGTTTTCTGATCGCGCTCTGGGTGCTCAAGAAATTCGCCTGGGGGCCGTTGCTGGGGCTTTTGGAAGAGAGACGCGAACGAATCAAGAACAGTTTCGACGAGATCGACCAAAAACAGCAGGAGGCAGACAACCTCAATGAAGAGTACCAGGCGAAGCTGCGGGATATCGACAATGAGTCGCGTAAACGCCTGACGGCGGCGGTTTCTGAGGGTGAGAAGATTGCCGCGCGCATCAAGGAGGATGGCCGCACCGAGGCCAAGGGGATGATCGTCAAGGCCCGGGCTGAGCTTGACCGTGATGTCGCCAAGGCCAGGGTTGCTTTGAAGGAAGACATGGTGGCGATGGCATTGACGGCGACGGAAAAGATCATATTGGAAAAACTCGATGACGATAAGCACCGCCGTTTGATCGGTGACTTCATCGATGATCTTGAAGCGCAGAAACAGGTCTGAGTGGGTTTTCTGTGGAAGTAACTCAGGTTGCCAGGCGGTATGCCCGCGGTTTATTCGCGGTGAGTCAGGAAATCAACGTTTCTGATACCATCAATGATGATTTCCAGGATGTCGCGGAAATATGCCGGCAGGACAGGGCCTTGCTGGAGTTTCTGGCGGCGCCCCAGATCGGTGATAACGACAAAAAGAAAGCGATTGCCGAGATTTTCTCCGGAAAGGTGGCGGATCAGCTCTATCACCTGATGCAGCTTCTGGTCACTAAACACCGCACCAGTTTCCTGGTGGAAATCGCCGAAGAGTATGAAAAACTGGTACTGGAAAGTCAGGGGATTGTCAAAACCAAACTGGTCACCGCCGTGCCTCTGTCGGATGCGGAAATCAAGCGGATCAAAGCCCGCTTGGCGACGCTGACCGGCAAGACCATCGAAATTATCACCAGCGTCGACGCCGCTATTATCGGCGGCGCTATCGCCTTTGTCGGCGACAAGATCATCGACCGCTCGGTGGTTCATGACCTGCGCCTTCTCAAGGAGAGACTACTGGAAGTGAAGGTAGCTTGAACTTACTGTGAATGTTGATGCTCGATATATGATATATAAGGAGTCATCTCTATGGCTTTGAAACCTGAGGAAGTCAGTTCGATAATCAAGCAGCAGATTGCCGGTTACGAGACCAAGCTGGAAATGGAATCGGTCGGCACGGTGTTGCAGGTCGGCGATGGAATCGCCCGCGTCTGGGGCTTGAAAGATGCCATGATGTCAGAGTTGGTGACTTTTCCCGGCGATATTACCGGTGTGGTGCTAAACCTGGAAGAGGACAACGTCGGTGTCGCCATCTTCGGTTCCGATATCTCGATCAATGAGGGTGACACTGTGCGGCGTACCGGCCGGATCGCCTCGGTGCCGGTAGGCGATGCCCTGGTGGGACGGGTGGTCAATCCGCTGGGTGAACCGCTGGACGGCAAGGGTCCGATTGTCAGTGACAAGCGGCGCAACGTTGAAACACGGGCGCCGAATGTGATCCAACGGCAGCCGGTAAAAGAACCGCTGATGACCGGCCTGAAAGCAATCGACTCGATGATTCCGATCGGGCGCGGTCAGCGTGAACTAATCATCGGCGACCGCCAGACCGGTAAGACCGCTATCGCCATCGACACCATCATCAACCAGAAAGATACCGATGTTTTCTGTATCTATGTTGCTATCGGCCAGAAAGCATCGACCATTGCTCAAGTGGTCAGTATCCTGGAAAAGGCCGGGGCGATGGAGTACACCACGGTAGTGGCGGCAACGGCGGCCGAAAGTGCGCCAATGCAGTATATCGCTCCCTATGCCGGCTGCGCGATGGGTGAAGAATTTTTGCATACGAAACGGCATGTCCTGCTGATCTATGACGACCTCACCAAGCAGGCGCAGGCTTACCGACAGTTGTCGCTCCTGTTGCGCCGGCCGCCGGGACGGGAAGCGTATCCGGGCGATATCTTCTACCTGCATTCGCGTCTGCTGGAGCGCGCCGCCAAGCTCTCCGAGGAAATGGGCGGCGGCTCCCTGACGGCGCTGCCGATTATCGAGACCCAGGCGGGCGACGTAGCGGCCTATATTCCCACCAACGTGATCTCCATCACCGACGGTCAGATTTACCTGGAGCCCGAGCTCTTCTTTGCCGGCACTCGTCCTGCGATCAACGTCGGTATCTCCGTGTCGCGGGTGGGCGGTAACGCTCAGACCAAGGCGATGAAGCAGGTTGCCGGCATGCTCCGTCTTGACCTGGCGCAGTATCGCGAACTGGTGGCGTTTGCGCAGTTCGGTTCCGATCTGGACGAAGTGACGCAGAGGCAATTGACTCGCGGCGAGCGCATGGCTGAGATTCTCAAACAGGATCAGTATGTGCCGATGTCGCTGGAACGCCAGGTGATGCTCATTTGGACTGGCAGCAAAGGCTATCTTGATGATATACCGCTGGAGCGGATCAAGGAGTTCGAGGAGAAGTTTCTGGCTTATGTCGAGAAGGAATATCCCGACATCGGCCACACCATCGCCGCCGAGAAAGTAATCAGCGATGCCACCGAGACCAAGCTGAAAGAGGCGACCGAGAAATTCAAACTTGAGTTCATGAAGTAAGAGCTATGGCCACCCTGCGGGATATCCAGAAGCGCATTCGCGCCGTCACCAACACCAGGCAGATTACCAAGGCGATGGAGATGGTGGCTGCCGCCAAGCTGCGGCGGGCGCAGATAATCGTGGAACAGTCACGGCCCTATACTGAGAAGATGCGCCTGATTTTGGAGCAGATATCCTCCGCTGCCACCGCTTTCACTCATCCCTTCTTCGAGAAGCGGGAAGTCAAGAACCGGGTGCTGGTGTTATTCTCCTCCGATCGGGGACTGTGCGGCTCTTACAATTCCAACGTCATCCGGCGGGCGACGCGGATTCTGAAAACCTCGGCAGCCCAGAGCATCAAGCTGGTATTGGTGGGCAAGAAGGCCGAGGATTTCTTTTCCCGCCGCGATTGGGAAATTATCAAGGTGTACAAGGGCATGAAGGGCAACATGGATTACGATGTTGCGCGTGACCTGACCGGTTACCTGATCGAGCTGTTCGAGCGCGGGGAGACGGATCAGATCGAACTGCTCTGTACCCG
>JAGLUH010000286.1 GCA_023134875.1 Candidatus Zixiibacteriota bacterium | reverse complement strand
CCGCCGCAGACCGAGGAGACAACGGGTCGTGACTACATCTTCGAGCCTGACCCGCAGCATATATTCGATTCCCTGATGCCCGCCTATGCGTTGACCATTATCCAGATGGCGCTGGCGGACGCGCTCGCTTCCGAGCACGGCACGCGCATGATCGCCATGAACTTAGCCTCCAAGAATGCGGAGGAGATGATTGACGCCCTTACTCTCACCTACAACAAGGCGCGGCAGGCGTCTATCACTAAGGAACTGCTGGAGATCGTCAGCGGCGCCGAGGCTTTGAAAGGGTAATGTGGCTTGATGCTGTCTTAGGTGTATGAAAGTATTGTGTGATCTGATAAGGAGTGTTGATGTCTGAGAATCTCGGAAAATTGGTCCAGGTGATCGGGGCGACCGTGGACTGCGAGTTTGATTCCGACCATCTGCCGGATATTCTCAACGCCATTAAGATCAGGGATAAGGAACGAGGTATCGACTTGACGGTCGAGGTGGCGCTGCATATCGGTGACAATATCGTTCGCTGCGTCTCGCTTGGTTCCACCGACGGATTGGTGCGGGGGATGCCCGCTCTTGATACCGGCGGGCCGATCACGGTACCGGTGGGCGAGCAGTCGCTGGGAAGGTTGTTCAATCTACTCGGCGACCCGATCGATATGCTCGGTGATATCCCCAGCACCGCCGAACGCTACCCGATTCATCGTCCTTCGCCTTCCCTGGAAGACCAGGAAACGAAGTACACGATCTTTGAAACCGGCATCAAGGTTGTCGACCTGCTGGAACCCTACGCCAAGGGCGGCAAAGTGGGGCTCTTCGGCGGCGCCGGTGTCGGCAAGACCGTCATTATTATGGAACTGATTCGTAATATCGCCACCGAGCACGGCGGTTACTCGGTCTTCTGCGGCGTCGGTGAGCGTACCCGTGAGGGCAACGACCTCTGGCTGGACATGAAGAAATCAGGTGTGCTGGCCAAGACGGCGCTGGTGTTCGGCCAGATGAACGAACCGCCAGGGGCGCGTTTGCGCGTGGGACTGAGCGGTCTGACGATGGCGGAGTACTTTCGCGAGGAGGAACACCAGGATGTGCTGCTCTTTATCGACAACATCTTCCGCTTTGTGCAGGCTGGTTCCGAGGTGTCGGCGCTGCTGGGACGGATGCCTTCGGCGGTCGGTTATCAGCCGACCCTGGCTACGGAGATGGGCGCCCTGCAGGAGCGGATCACCTCTACTAAGGCGGGTTCGATTACCTCGGTGCAGGCGATCTATGTGCCTGCCGACGACCTGACCGACCCCGCGCCCGCGACCACCTTTGCGCATCTTGACGCCACGACGGTGCTGTCGCGGCAGATATCCGAGTTGGGTATCTATCCGGCGATCGACCCCCTTGATTCCACTTCCCGGATTCTTGATCCCCGCGTTGTCGGTGAGGAGCACTACAATATCGCCCGCGAAGTGCAGAAAATCCTGCAACGTTATGAGAACCTTCGGGATATTATCGCCATCCTCGGTATCGACGAGTTATCGGAAGAGGATAAGTTGATCGTCGGCCGCGCGAGAAGAATCCAGAAATTCCTGTCACAGCCCTTCTTTGTCGCCGAACAGTTCACCGGCCGCAAGGGCCGCTATGTCAAGGTCGCCGATACGGTGGCTTCATTTAAGGAACTGATTGAAGGCAAGTGCGATGATCTGCCGGAACAAGCCTTCTACATGGTGGGTAATATGGATGAGGTGCGCGAGCAGGCCCAAAAACTGAAAGCGGGACAGTTATAACGGTGTTTAAGCTCTCGATCGTATCGCCGGAACGAACCTTGTTTGAAGAAGAAGTGCACTCCCTGATTGTGCCCGGCAGCGAGGGATATCTGGGTATCCTGTCGCACCATGCTCCCCTGATCGCGATGCTGCAAGTGGGCAAGATTACGCTGCGAAACAAGGATAATGTGGAAAAGAAATTGGCCATTTCCGGCGGTTTTATCGAGGTTTCCGGCAATGCCGCCACCATTCTGGCGGATACGGTGGAATTTGTCGATGAGATCGATTTCAGTCGGGCGCAGACCAAGTTGAAGCGGGCGCAGGAGTTGTTGAATATGGAAATATCAGACGAGGAACGACTGCGCGCCCGCCATTCACTTCAAAAGGCGAAGAATCGTCTCAACCTCAGCGAGGAAGGATAGTAGTTACCCCTGGTAATCGGGGTGAACATAAGTTAAGAAGGAAAACGACAATTGAGGCTCATACTGCAGTGACAGTCCCTGTTTCTGACGTTTCAAACATCACGCCCGGGACGCAGCCACTACAGCGGAGGCTCGATATTACACTATATTTAACCGCAAACCTCTTGTTGCAGTTTGAGGAGGCAAGAGATGAAAGAGACGGAAATCCTTGGTATCCTGGAGAAACATGACCGGGAACGCGGCGGGCTCATCTCAATCCTTGAAGACATACA
>JAGLUH010000285.1 GCA_023134875.1 Candidatus Zixiibacteriota bacterium | reverse complement strand
TCGGCTGGTGGAAACTCGACGAGGGCTCAGGGACCACCGCAGCAGACTCAAGCGGCAATGGCAATAACCTCACGCTCAACGGCGACCCGCAGTGGGTGACTGGCCTTATCGGCGGCGCGCTGGAGTTCGATGGAAACGATGATGTAGAAGTCGCGACCGTTTCCCGCAGCCTTAAACCGGCTTCGCTTACTGTGACAGCCTGGGTCAAGGCCGATCCGGCCACCAGTGATTGGTCCTGGGTAGCCGGTCAGGGTGATAATTACGGATTGATTGTCCATCGTGACCATGACAACGACGTTCACTTCTACTTCCATAAGGATACCGGCTGGTCCGGCGTCGGCTCGGGAGATGTGGGGATTCTCGACGGTAAGTGGCATCACATTGCTGGCGTCTTTGACGAGGAGGATGGTTCGTTGTATGTGTACAAGGACGGCGCTCTAGCCGACGCGCAAAGTGCGGCAGGCCCGATTGACTATAGTGTCGGCGAGGGCTTTACCATTGGATCGATGCAGGGCCAGCGTAACTTCCTTGGGGCGATAGACGATGTTCGGGTTTACAACCATGCTCTGTCGCAGGCTGAGATGAATACTATAGCTTTGGTATCCTCATCTCCGGAGAACACAAAAGCTGCACCTGTCGAGAAGAAATATATCATACACCCTGTTGCCCACGCACATATCGACATGAACTGGCTGTGGCCCTGGGAAGATACGGTGGACACCTTTAGAATCAACTGGGAGAGCATGCTGAAACGTATGGACAAACACCCCTGGTTTGTTTTTCTTCAGAGCCAACCTGTTATGTACGAGGCAATCGCTCAGGCCCACCCGGAGTTGTTCGAGCGGATTCGGCCTCGTATCGCATCGGGAAACTGGGACGTAATCGGCGGGTTCTGGGACGAGTCCAATACCAATTGCCCCAGGGGCGAAGCCCTGGCCAGAAGTCTCATGTTGGGCAAGCACTATTTCCAGGAAAACCTGGGCGTCACGCCGAAGATGGGCTGGCTGCCGGATAGTTTCGGTATGAGCTGGCAGATGCCGCAGATACTGAAATTGGCTGAGACCGACTATCACTTCTTCGTACGCTGCAAACGCAATACACCCCTCTATTGGTGGGAAGGCCCGGATGGCAGTCGGATCCTTACATTAAATTATGGAGGGTATGGGTATAACGGTACTGTGAAGCGAGATGATTTGGAGAAGAAAATCACCGGGTTAGAAAAAGCCGGAGGTGGAAAACGTATGCTGCTTGTCTATGGCCGGGGCGATCACGGCGGCTGGCCAACGGAAGGAGAACTCCGGCTTATTGAACACCTGAATGAGGATCCCAGTTTTCCGGCACGATTCGAGTTTACGACCATCGAAAAATACTTTGAGTTGGTCAAGGAAGAACTGTCTGATATCCCGGTACTGAAAGACGAGATGAACTTCACATTCGAGGGAGCCTATACGACTCACGCCGATATGAAGCAGATCAACCGTCAGAGCGAGAACATGCTGCTCACTGCCGAAGCCTTCTGCTCGATTGCCAACATGTTTATGGATATGAAAGTGCCGTACCCGGCACAAGAGCTGGAAAGCGCCTGGAAACACACCTGTTTCAACCAGTTCCACGACATTATTGCCGGCGTTTCGACCAATTCGACTTATCCCGAAGTGCGCGCCAAGTTTGCCGTCATCAAGGGGATCGCAGAAGGCCAGCGCGACCAAGCCATTCAAGTCATCGCACGAGGTATTAATACCAAAGATCTGAAAGGAATATCTGTAGTTGTGTTTAACCCGCTCGGCTGGCGGCGCAGCGATGTGGTGAAGGTGTGGCTGCCTGCTTATCAACTACCCAAGGGCAAACTGGCCGTCAAGGATCCCCAGGGAGAACTTCACCCGGTTCAGCTCATAGACCGAGGCGGCCAGGGTCGAAATGCAGTGCTACTGTTTGCAGCTCATAACGTGCCGAGCATGGGATACAAGACTTATTCGCTTCAAGCAGTTGAGCAGACCTTTCAAGGCCCAAGAGCAAGTCGAGACGGCTCTATGGAGAATCAATTCTTCCGGTCAAAGCTTGATATGAAGACCGGCAATTTAGCCAGCTTAAAGCTAAAACAAGGTGATATTGAACTCATCCCCAAAGGAAAGCAGGCAAATGTTCTGTTGCTGCAAAATGAAGACCCTAAAGAAGGGTTTATGTCGTCTTGGAATATAAGACCGATCGGCAAGCCCTGGCACTTAGATAAAGCCGATAATGTGGTGCTTGTTGAAGAGGGACCGGTGCGTTGCGTTTATCGCATTACGCATAAATACAACGCTTCCACCTTTACCCGCGATCTGGTGATTTATGCGGACCTCCCACGTCTTGACGTTGAGATGACTGCTGACTGGCATGAGGCCGACCTTTGGGTGCGTGCGTTGTTCCCGACCGCTGTTGAAAATGGCACCGCCACCTTCCACGTTCCTTACGCCGCCAAACGACGCCCGGCAGACGGACACGAAGTGCCAGCCATCACGTGGTTTGATTTATCAAACGAAAATGCAGGCCTCAGTTTGCTAAATAACGCCAAATATGGATGTAGTGTTGACGGTTCAAAACTCACCATTTCTCTTCTGCGTAATCCTGTTAGCCCAAAGTGCCCAGACCCGAATCCCGACGAAGGCTGGCATCAGTTCACTTACTCACTCTATCCTCACCCCGGCGACTGGAAAGCTGCCCGCTCAATGCGTCAGGGGGCCGGGCTCAACCAGACACTGCTGGGCTATGTTAAGCATAAACAGGACCGCTCGGGCATATTGCCACTGGCATTCTCGTTTGTCGGGCTTGAGCCGGAGAACCTAATAATTACGGCGTT
>JAGLUH010000284.1 GCA_023134875.1 Candidatus Zixiibacteriota bacterium | reverse complement strand
AATAAGACTCCCCGTCATATCAAGGGCACCCATTATTTTACGTGTAAGGTTTACAGATCTTGTCACAGTACCGGAAATAGTCAATACTCCAGTATGCAGTCGAGGGGCCGTGAACTTACGTATTGCCGTGCCTGCCGCGCTGACAATGCCCGCAAGGCCGCGCTTTAGGCTTAGTCCCCTTTGCACCGTACCCGTACAATCCAATGTGCCCGTAATCTGCCTGCCACCAGTGAATTTCCTATTTATGGTTCCTGAAAAGGGCATCAGCTCTTATCCTTTTCCGGGTCGGGAAACCGGTAAAGTTTCTTGCCCCAGTGCCCACAGCGGATCGCGCCGTCCACCCACACCTCAAAACCAGTATCACAGGCACGCTGGCAAAAGGCCCAGTCTTCGGATAAATATTCATCTCGATAAACAAACGGCATATAAAAAGCCCAGCAGCGATCGCCGTGCATGTTTCTCCGGTATTCCAGCTCGGGATACTCTTTAATCATGCGCTCAATTACGACGCGCTTGATCAGCATGCATCCGGTCGATACATAGATGGCAGGAGTCAACAGGCCTTCTCGCAGAATTTCCGGCCATTTTGGCCCGTTCTTTGGGATCCTGACAGCCGTATGCGGCTCGTCTTCCTTCAGGCGGTAAACGCCTGCCACGATGTCCTTGTCATGCGCTACCAGGCGCTGGATAGTATTTTGCGGCAATACCACGTCATCGTCTACGGAGAAGAGATAATCAAAATTTCTCTGCATGAATTCGGGAATATCATTCTGCCGGGCACGGCAAATGAGCGATTCGCCGATCCTCGGTTTGAAGGTCGTAGTGATGCCGTGCTTAGCTGCATAGCTCATGGCGTCCTGGAGAGATAAGGCCATATTCCATTCAGGCTTGTTTTTTGAGCAGCAGCTCACAAAGACCCGTTTCACCTGTTTCTTGTCTTTTCCGAACATATTAACCCTTCGTGAAATTATTGCCTGATAATGCTGCCTGGACCTCCCAGTACTCGACTGAAGTTCTTTGCATCTCTACATGGAGCCATTGAACTTCCTGACTTGTACCCCTTTTTGTGTATTTTTTACGCTCCATATTCAACGGCGAAAACCCCACCCAAAAAACGGACATGAACGACTGCTCGGAAAATGCCCGGCAATGCGTAGGATCGCCCCAGGCGTCCGGGCTCAGATAATAGGGCACGATGACGTTGAGCAGACCGCCCGTTACCATTATCCTTGCAAGCTCTCGCTGGATCATGCGCAGGTCTTTTATATGCTCCAGGATATGCGAGGCCCATATAAGGCTGAATGTTCTATCTTTAAACGGTAGCCCACTGTTTATATCGGCTATGACACTGGCCGGGGCCGTAATGTCCAGGTTCACCCACGACCTGTCATAACGATAGTCCCTGCCACAGCCCAGATTTAATTTTGATTTTGCGCTTGACATAAATTCACTTTCATTTATGCCTCTGCGGAAACTGTGAGCTCATAGGTGCATTCGATTACATCATTGGTAATCAGTGCAGGCGCATTGGGCACTAAATTACGATCCAGCATGACGCCCGCCGATTCGGCGCTGGAAACACCATGTTCCTCCGCAGTATACCCGCCTGATGCCGTGATGTTGGCCACCGACTGAAAGATGTTGGCCCCATTATTCGCCTGACTGCCCGCTATCCTGGTCTCACGCGAGTTCTGGAGCGCCGTATGGGCATTGCTTTCTGCGGTATTGTCATCACCTACATCATGGTATTTGAACGCATCCAGGAGATAATTCT
>JAGLUH010000283.1 GCA_023134875.1 Candidatus Zixiibacteriota bacterium | reverse complement strand
CCTAATTATATGTCCGCTTTTTCAGGAGAAGTCCATATCTTCTTAGGCGGAGAAACAGTAATCCCATTTTTTCGAGTGAATTGGAAATATCAAGGAGATAAATTCCTCACATGTTGACTGGCGCATCAGCGAATCTGCAGGCGTCTCGAGGTGCGACAATTAGATTTATGAACCAAAAATCATTAAAGGAGTGACTTATGGAGAACGTGGTTGAGATGCTCACGGAATGGGGTGCCCTATACGGCACCAGGATTGTGGGCGCTTTTGTTATACTCATATTGGGGCGACTGCTAACGACCTTCCTCACTAATCTTGTGGAACGTCTAATGCAGAAAAGTGGAGCCGAGCGCACTCTGACAGGTTTCGTCAGGAATCTGACAAGAATATCTCTCCTGATTATTGTAATCATAGCAGCTCTGGGAGCATTGGGGGTGGAGACCACGGCATTGATCGCCGTGATTGGTGCCGCCGGGCTGGCTGTTGGCTTTGCTCTTCAGAGTTCGCTGTCGAACATAGCATCGGGAATCATGCTCGTGGTGTTTCGGCCGTTCAAGGTAGGAAACCACATTCAGGCGGGCGGCACGAGCGGTATTGTTGAAGAGATACATATCTTTAGCACCATTCTCAGAACATTCGATAACCGTAAGGTCATTGTTCCTAACAGCCGAATCACCGGCGACACGATAACGAACTACTCCGCGAAAGAAACTCGTCGCATTGACCTCGAGTTCAGCGTCGGTTATAACGATGATCTGAAGCTGGCCAGAGATATACTGGAGCGGATTGTGAAGGATGATGAGAGAATTCTCAAAGATCCGGCGCCTGGGATCGGTATCCTGGAGCTTGGCGAAAGCTCTGTGAATTTCTTCGTTCGCCCCTGGGTAAGGGCAGCCGACTACGGGTCAGTCAAGTGTGACTTGCTCGAAAGGGTTAAGCTGACATTCGACGATGAAAGTATATCAATCCCGTTTCGGCAGATGGATATTCACGTGCACCAACTTAGCGCAGTATAGGTCTCTTCTCTAGCTCTTCTATTGGTTGAGCACTTAAGCATACGGTATGCTTGTGATTGCAGGTATTGTTGTGGTTTGGTGTACGCCCTCGCGCACCAATGCAGGTTGATCCACGCTCAATGTCACTGACCATGTCATTCCCGCGCAAGCGGGAATCCAGCAAGAGCGTCTATATGCCCTGTCCGCCTGACTATTGCCTCTGCTCCTTGCTCTTCAGCCGACTAATCTCCGCCAGGTAGTAATCGATTTTACATTGCTCACCTTCACACTCGGCGGCTACCCACAAGTTTGCCAGCATTCTGGTTGATGCAGGAATAAGGAGGTGAGACAGTCTTACGCTGTGCAGTAGTCTACTTCACGCCTTCGATGGCTGCAGCAGTGGTCGTTGAAGAAAGAATGTTTTCAATCTCCTGGGACAAGGTCTCGAGATCTCGCAGAAAACGTTCCTTCTGCTCTCGGCTGAATTGCTCGGCAAGGCTCCGGTAGTATTCGATGCCGCCGATCAGGTTCTGCTTGAAGTCAAGAAACCACTTAGTTGTCCTGTCCAATAATCCTTCTGACACCTTCTGAAGTTCCCAGCGAAAGTAGTCAATGTAAAGCATGAGTTCCCGTATGAACATGTGCGGGCGGTCACTACTTGTCAGCAGAGATAGACGTCCGTAGATATGGCCGACCATCTCCTCCAAAGAAACGACCCTGGAGAAATTGACGATATTCGGACCACAACAGAGTGCCGGCCGCGCATTTGGATCCAAGTCATGTTTCAATGTTGCACCGCCGGCGAGATCGTGGCAAATACAGGATTTAGCGAGGATGTTTTTCCTCATTGCACAAAGCTGCTCCGCAGAAATGTCGCCCTGAGAAAGCTGTTCCAGCTTGTTTTTCTGATAGACACGGGAAGCGCGGCAGATTGGAACTTCAGTGAATTCCGTATCGGAAACGAGATAGCCTTTCGGACAGGGACTTCCGGGTTTGTTTGCACCGATACGCTGGCGGCGGGTTTGCTCACTCGCTGAAGTGCGCAGGTTCCAGTAGGGGATACCAAGCGGCGAGGTGTCGCTCAGGTATACATCGCGGTCGGTCGCGGCTAAGAGTTTCTCCAGGTGAACCTCGTCTACATTGGTGACCTCGGGAACCAGCAGGAACGGCGTTCCCCAGCCAGTGCTGTCGACATCATAGTGTTGCAGCAAAAACGCATCTTCGTCTGCGGTACCTATGCCTCCTTG
Source organism: Candidatus Zixiibacteriota bacterium (assembly GCA_023134875.1). Classification (GTDB taxonomy): domain Bacteria; phylum Zixibacteria; class MSB-5A5; order CAIYYT01; family CAIYYT01; genus JAGLUH01. The sequence goes on along the minus strand of JAGLUH010000283.1, from coordinate 1,087 downwards.
TACGGTGATAAGCACGTCCTGAGGCGTCTGAACCGGCGAGCGTCCCAGGATCGCAAGTGCCTTGTTGCATACTTCATGAAGACTATGAATGAACTCACTTTTCCTGCGGCAAAACTCGTCGAGGATAGGCCCCATCAAGTATCCCGAGCTGGCAAAAGCATGGCCACCGCAGTCAAGCCCCGACTCGATCCTGTATTCCGAAACCCACAGCCCTTTCTTGGCGAGTAATTTGCCCTGGACCATGGCCGAGCGAAAATCGCTCACTTTGAGGACGATTTTCTTCTTGAGAACGCCTTTATCATCGGGGAAAAAATCGTCGAATTGGGATAGATAGCCAAAAAGGTGTCGATTTACACCCGCCGAAAAGATGATTGATGACTGCAGTATGCTCTTGGCGTAACCCCGCAGAGCGGCCATGGCGTCAGAAAACTCCTGAGGAAGTTTGTTTCCGTTGCGGTAGCGGTCGCGATCCACCTTTGTCATGATGTTCACGTCGATGCTGCCCGGTACGGCACGATGACGGAGAACATCCTGCATCCTGGTCTTTTCTGCCGACTCGGGCGTCGCCAGCATTTCTACATAGGATTGTCGTAATTGAGAGTCAGGAAGCATTTCAAAGTAGCGGGTAATCTCGCTTCCCGGCTCAAATGGCGAGGACTGCAGCGCTTCAACCTGATCACGGATAAGGCCGTTCAGGAGGTCTAGATATGCGGTGATGCGATTAGCGCGAGCGTCTTCATCGCGGTCACATATCTTTTCATACGGCTTACCATACTTCCCACTATGATATCTCCGCATTTGCTCTATAAGGACATCATCGAAGAGCGAAATCACTGAAGAAATACCGTATTTTGCCACCCGTAACGGTGTGTCAATGCTGAACCCGGTGCCCATGACCGGAATATGAAAAGTGTGCGGCCTGCCAGGTGATGGATGCTTCATGTAACCCATAATACTGAAAACAGCCTGAATGTCAATTAAATACGCACTCTGGCAGTTCGTGTTCCCCGGAAAGCTCGTTCAAGGTCTCTTGTTGGGCTGTTAGGCCGGTGGCCCACCATTTAGGGCTTGTTGAAAAAGTCCTGGT
>JAGLUH010000282.1 GCA_023134875.1 Candidatus Zixiibacteriota bacterium | reverse complement strand
GCCGTCGGCAGAAAAGCGAGGAGCAGAAAGGAAAGGAAGAGTTTGCGTTTGAAAGTCACAACTACTTCAGTACTCCCGGATAATTCTGTTGCAGGTCCTTGATTGCCTGGATATGCGCGGCGAAGGCGATATTCTCAGGGATTTCTTCTCTGCTGAAAAAGGCCAGTTCGGCGGCGTCATCACCCGGAGTTGGATTACCGCCGATGATTTCACCAAAATAGAGAATCAACAGCGCATTGGTACGCGGATCATCAACCCCGCAATAAACATTGAACAGCTTCCCCAGGGCGATATCTAAGCCTGTCTCTTCCTTCAGTTCCCTCACAGCGCATTCCTGCGGTGATTCATCCCACTCGATAAAACCGGCGGGGATACACCAATCGCCTCGACGTGGTTCATCGCTGCGTTTTACCATGAGCAGTTTGCCATCATTGACAACCAGAACGCCGGCGGCGGGAGCGGGATTGTGCCAGTCGACAAAGCCACAGGCCGGGCAGGTTTTCCGCTGCCGATGGTTGTGTTTAGTCAACGTGAGCTTCGTCGTACAGATCGGGCAGTTGTTGAAACTGGAGATCGGGTCTTTAGTCCTCATGTTTTTTCACCTTTAGCACAATAAGGGTCATATCATCGCCGAAACTGGCGTTGCCCGCAAACGACTTGACATCCTCCAATATCCTTTGTTGGATTTGGGCCGGCGGGAGATGACGATGCCGGGAAAGCACATTGATGATTCTCTCCTCGCCATATTGCTCTTCTTCCTCATTCTCGGCCTCACTCAACCCGTCGGTATAAAAAAGGACAACATCATTATCAGCCAGCTTGATCTCATCCTGCTTGTAGGTCACGCCCGGGAAGGCTCCTAATAGCAGCCCTCCCTCCTGTAGCAAACCTGTTTTCTCGGAATCAGAAAGATGAATCGGGTAGTTGTGACCGGCGTTGGCGTACCTGAGCATTTTAGTTTCGGGGTCAAAGTCGGCAAAGAACAAGGTGGCGAATTTCTCGGAAGAGGTTGCCTGGTGCACCAGTTCGTTGACGTTGGCCAGCATTTCCGTCGCCTCCAGGTTGTGGTTGATCTCGGAGCGAACCGCCGCATGAAGCTGGCTTGCCAGCAGCGCCGCCGGCATCCCCTTTCCCGAAACATCCGCCAGCACAATACCGACTGTGTTTCGCGGCGTCGTAATGAAATCAAAATAATCACCGCCAACCTGCCGTGAGGGTTCGGAATAAGCGGAGAGACTGTAGTCGTCGCCACGGGGGAATTGTTTTGGCAGAAGGTCACGTTGAATGGCACGGGCGAAGTTCATTTCCTCTTCCAGGCGCTGCTTCTCGATTGATTCCTGGTAAAGCTTGGAGGTGGTGATGGCAACCGAGAGCTGATTGCCGATGGTGGTCAACGAAGTGATATCCTCGTAGTTCAAACGATAGCCGGAGATTTTATCCGTCATTGCCAGGAAACCGAGGAAGCCCTCGCCCGAAACCAGCGATATCAGGTAGCGGGTGCGCAGCTTGCTGAGGAAATCAACCACCGGGCTTGACGGCGCTTCGTTTACCAGTTCGTCGAAGTTAATAATACCCTGGCGCCGGCTGAGAAAAACCGTCACCTCTTCCTCCAGTTCCACATAGGTTACCTGCTCATCACCCGCCTGTGTCTCCGCCACACAGCAGAGCCGGTTGTCACTGTCTGATTTCAGACAGATATAGGCGCGTTCAAACAGCATCTGGTTTTTGAGGACAGTAAAGGTAAGCGCGAAGATTTCCTCGGTGCCGAAAACACTGGCGACCTGTCGGGAGAAGTTCTCCGAGATATTGCGATAATCCGCCTTGTCACGAATAAAAAACCGCTTAATCAGGTCATCAAGCTGACTCATTACCGGCTGAAACAGGATGAGGGCGATGATAATGAAGAAAACATCAAGTACCGGAACTTCGGTACCAAACAGAGAGCGGACAATCTCTCCCAGTTGTCGAATGATCAACACGTAGGCGCCTACCACCAGCGCCGAGGTCAGCGTGTACACCAGGGATTGCCGCACCATCAGGCGCACATCCATAAACCGGTAGCGAATAATCGCCCAGACAATCGAACCACAGCCCAGGATCAAGGCTAAAAGCGTAATCGCTCTAACCATGCTGGCGGATAATGTCAGGATATTCAAAGCCGGGAAGATAAAGGCGACCATATAAAGCGCCAGGGCGGAGATGATTCCGTAGATGACGATTGCCACCTGTCGACGTAATTGCGGTGCGGTCACCCGCCTGATGCCGCGGTAAAGAATCACCATGGCGATAATCACGTAGGCGAAGTTGACTGTTGAGAACAGCTTGATATGACCGTCGAGAAGAGCGGAAAAGCCGGCTCCCAGGAAAATGGCGATAGGTTCGATCGGCTCAAACAGGGCCTTGCCGAAGGTTCCCATCTTGCTGGGATCGATCAACTCCAGGAGCTTGTCGGGATCGGCAAGAACTGTAGTCAGCAGCAAATGAAAAACGTGCGGCAGGAAAATGGCATACTTCAGGCGGGCAAAACGCTGGTAGGATTTAGTTTCCGTTGGGAAGCAAAGAGCGAAAAAGACCAGTTGGGGAAAGAAGAGCTCCCAGAGGTATTGCGTATTGTAAAGCCAGCTTCTCGGGGAGATGAAATCACCGACGAAAACGCCGAGAGCGTAGAAGAGAGGTCCCAAGGCGGCGAAGCCGAGCATCAGCGCCGTGACCCGGTTCACCCGCTTGCGGATATCCTCCCGGCCGACCAGCACCGCGACAAACAGCAACAGGACGGCGCAGGCCAGATATACTATTGCAATTACCAGATCAAGATCCACTCCACCTCCCCTGAAACAGGATCAGGCGATCTTCTTGGTAAAGGTAACCTCCGTACCACCGCCTTCAGCCTGGCGGATGGTGACATTGTCCATTAATTGCCTGACAATGAAAATGCCGCGACCAACCTCGCGCAGCAGATTTTCCTCGGCGATCGGATTGGCAATCTCATCCGGGTTGAAGTAGTCACCCTCGTCGGTGATGGTAATCTTTATCTCATCTTCCCCGGATTCCAGTTGGAGAGTAACCAGCTTTTGTGGGTCCTCCTTATTGCCATGATAGATGCCGTTGTTGACGATCTCGGTGGCGCAGATAGCGATGTCGGCGATAAGCGTATCCGCCACTCCCCACTCCCGCAGCTTTGCTTCGACGAACTCGTCGATATCTCTTATCAACGCCGGCTGGGAGGGAATTACAATCTTGTTCTCGGAAATCTCCGGCATCCTGACCACAAACTCTGCAACCAGAAACTAATCGCCTGAAAAAGCGCTGATCGCGTCTTCGGCGGAATCGTAGGTATCAAAAACAGTTACTAGCTTAGTGATCGTTAGAAGCGACTCTATTTTTTCGGTGATTCGTGCCAGCTTCAACTCGCCGCCTGAGTTTCGCAGCGTGGTCAAACAGGAAATGAGTATCCCCAGGCCGGTCGAGTTCATCCAGTCGACACCCGCCAAGTCGATAACGATCTTCTTCTTGCCGCTATTCGTCAGGTCCCGCACCTGCTCTCGAAGAACAGTAGCATCGGGGCCGCCTATGATCTTGCCCCTCGGTTCCAGAACTACAACAGCACCCTCTTCACGGCTGGTTAGCTTCATGGTATCCTTTCCTTTTTAGCTTCCGGTATTACCACTATTATCTATACGAATACTAGCTTCATTTTCTCCAAGATAGAGATTTCCGCTTTTTGTGTCAAACAGTTTACTGCAAGCGGAATCAGCAACATATTGTGTGCGGCAGGACTTTTAAGGCTGTGATAAGAAAATCAGGAAGGAAGCTTATAGATCGTTATTACGAGCCGTAGTGGCACATTGCCATGTGCCCAAGGGCATTCGACAAAATAGCCCTGATATGGATGCAGTAATGTCAAGCTAAGCGGCCTGCCGCTTGACATCTTGGCTTTACCTCTTGCTCGCCGATTGAGGTAGCAGCGCCAAATAATGTGGGATTATCCCCCTCAATCAGGTAAGGGCGATCGCCAATCCCGCCGCTTTACGCTCTGCTTATTGGGCATTCACAAAGCTTTATAGTCTGCACCCAATAGTATCAGCTAGCCGCAGCAGCGCTCTGCCGGGCAACAGAGGGCACTCCTCCACCTAACTTATTGCCAGGTATAAGAGTACGAAGACACGCCAATTTCCGGGAAGGATGGCAGGATAGTTGCGAAATGAAAAGTCTGAACAGTTAGCGCAAGGAAGAACTGTGGGAATAGGGATAAACAATACAGTCGGTCTGAACACCGTTCGCAATCTCTCCTTAATTAAACGAAGCCTGAGCAAGACCATGCAGCGCCTCTCATCAGGATTGAAGATAAACCAAGCGTCAGATGGCCCCGCCGAGCTTGTCATCTCGGAGCAGATGTGGTCTCAAATAGGATCACTGACCCAGTCAGTTAAGAACCTGGAAATGAACATCAACAGGAACAACGTCGCAGATTCGGCCATTACGGAACTGCGCGATAAGCTGAAATCAATACGCACTGTTGCGCTGGCAGCTGCCAATGAGGGCTCCGCTACAGAGGAGACCGCAGCGGCCTACCAGCAGCAGCTTAATGACCTGGTCGAGAGCTTCAACAGCCAGCGGAACATGGCTGTCTTCGGCGAGCAACAGCTTCTCGACGGCTCAAATGACTCGGTGGCTGACATTGATGAGCTGCCGGAGTTGGACGTTTCCGATCTGGAGCAGGCGAAAAACACGATTACCAAGATCGATCAGGCCATCAGCCACCTTGACAGCGAGCAGGTTAAGATCGGCTCGATGACCAAACAGGAATACGAATCCACTATACGGTCGCTGGAAGTTTCGTCACAGAATTTGGTAGCGGCGGAATCGGTAATCAGGAATACCGACTACGCCCTGGAGCAGACAAATTACATCAAGCAGATGATTCAACTGAATGCCGGCCTCGCCACCCTGGCGCAAGGCAACCTGGTCAGTGAATCAGTGTACAAGCTGATGCATATCTGACCAGCTCATTAATGATGACCTCCCCTTGCCGGTGTTCCTACACACCGATGCGCTTTCTGCCTGAGAGACCCGGAGCCCCACTCCGGGTCTCATTGGTTTCTACTATCCCCAATTCAGGATTTATCTGCCTATTCCGATACTGGTAAGCGAATCGAATCTTGCGGGAGAATGAATGCTTAAACCTGCGGAACCAATCAGTAACCTCTCGATCAAGCTGGAACAACTCTATGCGGTCTCACGTACCGCCGTCACCGCCGCTGTGCTGATCTGGATGCTGACCGCACCAGATGCAGTGCCAAATCGATCAGAACTGATTGGCGGTGTCATCGGTTACGCTTTCCTTGTCGCCATCCTGCGCCTGGCGCTGCACTGGAAACCGACAATGGCAGGAGATTTATTCGCTATATCTCTGACCCTGGATGTGCTGTTCATAACATACCTGATCAGCTTCAGCGGCGGCCCCGCCTCAACCTTTTATCTCCTCTATTACTTAGTGATAGTCTTTGCCGCCTACTACTATAATCTTAATGTTGGCGTAGGTGTCGCCCTTGCCATAACCATCCTGTACCTGAGTACGAACACCGGCCTTGTTACCCGCTTGTCTCCAGTGGCATTGGGATTACGTCTGGCATTCGGCTGGTTTCTCGCCTTCTCGGTCGGTCTGGCAGCCGGCTTCATTAGAAATACTCACCGTCGTTTGCTCAAGCTCCTCGATACTCTGAATGAGAGCACTACGGAATTGGAGCGCTCCCAGGTGCGGGTGGAAACGATCTACGAGACTTCGCGCGCCTTAGGCGAGCTTCGCAATGAGAAGGAAATAACCGCGGAAGTGCTCAATATCGTCGAAACCGTGCTCGGCTATGAAATGTGCTCGATTTTCCTGGCGAAAGCCAGCGGGAAACAGTTAAGAGAAATTGCCCGTTTGAACATGGGAAAGACACAAGTCAGCGGCCTGCCCCCCGCATCGGAACCTGTCGGTATCATTGCCGAGGTTTTCCATACCGGCACAATAAGAAGAGCAATTGATCTGCCAGGCTCGGAAAACTATATTGGTTTCATGAAAGCAGCAAAGAGTAGTCTGTCGGTACCGATGATCTCGTACGGCAAGGTGGTGGGTGTCCTCAATGCCGAATCGACGCGCACTAATGATTTCACCGAGATGGATGAGAAGGTGTTTGCCATTCTGGCATCGTCGGCCGGCATGGCCTACGAGAACTCCCGCCTGCAGGAGCAGTTGAAGCAGATGGTTATTATCGATGAACTGACCGGCATCCACAACTACCGCTATTTCACCGAAAAACTGGCGGAAGAGAAACGGCGCGCCGTCCGCTACCGGCAGCCGCTCTCTCTCATTATGATTGATATTGACTGGTTCAAACGCTGCAACGATTCTTATGGCCATGAGGCGGGTAATGTTGTGTTGCAGGAGGTGGTTGAAGTAGTCAGAGGCTTAACCCGTGACACCGACACCTTAGCTCGTTATGGCGGCGAGGAATTCATCCTCATTCTGCCGCAGACGGGACATGAAGATGCCCGCCTGATCGCCGAGCGTATCCGCCAGCAGATCGAGCACTCTGTCTTTGGTGAAAAGGCCGGCTACCCGCCGATGCGAATAACGGTTTCGGTGGGAGTCACCACCTATCCCGACAACAACCAGGATCATGAGGAGCTGATAACACTGGTTGACCAGGCGATGTATCAGGCGAAAGGCCTGGGCAAGAACCGGGTTGCAATGGTTTAATGAACGACCTCAAGAGCAGCCTCGGCGCTATGTTCCTCTGTGGTTTTGTGGCTCAACCTACTCTCCCCGCCGGCTTCCATTCCCTGCTTTCTCAAAACCAACTCGGCGGCATCATCCTCTTCGCCCGCAACTATGATGATCTTGAGCAACTGAAGAAACTGACCGCTGCCGTTACCGCCGTCAGGGAGGATAGCTTTATCGCCGTTGACCAGGAAGGTGGCAACGTAGTCAGGTTCACAGAGGATTTCCCGACTTATCCCTCATCTCGCTACTTCGGTCGGCGCCATGATCCCCAGGGACTGATTCAAAGTGTGACACAGACGGCGCGGCAGCTACGACCGACCGGTGTCAATCTCAACCTGATACCGGTCTGCGACCTTGCGCCTGATGATCCCGACCATGTTATCTACTCTCGCACTTATTCGCCTGATCCAGAGGAAGTGGCGTCGATAGTAACGGAAGAAATATCCTGCCTTAAGCGAGAAGGTATCATGGGCTGCGCCAAACATTTTCCCGGATTGCAGTCGGCCTGCGGTGATCCCCACACTGTCGTTGCTGTCTCGCAACGATCCCGCGATCAATTCCGCTGCCGCGACTATCTCCCCTTCCGGGCGGCAATTGCCTCAGGCGTGGAAATGGTAATGGTGACCCATCTCAAGGCGGATAGTCTTGATCCCGACAACCTTGCCACCTTCAGTCGGAAAATCATCGACGGTGAATTGCGTGTTCATCTTGGCTTTGCCGGCTTGATCGTAACCGATGACTTGCAAATGGGAGCGGTGGCGAATATATTCTCCCCCGTAGAGGCGGCGACAAGGGCCATCATGGCAGGTTGTGATATTCTCCTCTATGGAAACCTTGAAGAAGGTCTCGAAGAATTGATTGAGACAATCTGCCACCGTGCCGAGTCTGACGAGCGACTGGTCAACCGGATAGCCGAAAGCGCCGCCAGGATCGAGGCGTTTTGGCTGAAGCAAAAGGATCACCGTTGAACCGCACCGGTTCGCCCCTGAAAGATCTACTCGACAAGAAGACTCGCCGCACCGTCGGCCTGATGAGCGGCACCTCGGCGGATGGCGTTGACCTGG
>JAGLUH010000281.1 GCA_023134875.1 Candidatus Zixiibacteriota bacterium | reverse complement strand
GCCACCTGCGCAAGGTGACAATGATTCCCCAAAAAAAGGGCGAGAAACTCTGGATTAACGGCAAGGTCTTCCGCGGCATCTTCGAGTTCTGGCCTGAGAAGAGAGGCGGTTTTTGCGTGGTCAATGTTCTCAATGTCGAGGACTACCTGCGCGGCGTGCTCCCTCCCGAAATCGGCAAGCGCAACAAGGATGAATTTGCCGCCCTCAAGGCGCAGGCGGTGGCGGCGCGCACCTATGCGCTCTCCACCAAGGACAAGTATGCCGACAAGGAGTACGATCTGATAAACGATATTCGCGACCAGGTCTATACCGGTATCGCCGGCGAAACCGACCAGACCGATAAGGCGATAAGTAAAACCCGTGGCGAGGCTCTCACCTACTGGGGAGAGTTGATTCAAGCATACTATCATTCCACCTGCAGCGGTCAAACCGAAAACATTGAGGAGGTCTGGGAGCGTGAACCGATTCCTTACCTGCGCAGTGTCAAGGACGCCGATTTCTGCCATTGGTCGAAATTCTATGACTGGAACGAGCTTTTTGACACCGCCGAACTGCTTCAGAATATTCGCAGCTATCTTGCGGAAAACAACCGACCGACCGGCCTGGTCGGCGATACCCTGCGTGATCTGAAGATCACTGCCAAGACTACCACCGGTCGCGTCAGGTCGGTCACGGTCACTACCGACAAGGGGAGCATCATACTTCACAAGGATCAGATTCGCTGGGCTTTCGGCCGCGCCGGCACGCAGGGAATCATGCGCTCGACCAACTTCACTCTCGACCTGGAACGTAATGGTGATGGCAGCGTCGGCAAGGTGCATGTGACAGGCTATGGGTATGGTCATGGTGTTGGCATGTGCCAGTGCGGCGCTATCGGCATGGCGCGTGCTGGTTTCGATTATCAGGCCATTCTCAAAAACTACTACACCGGCGTCAAAATTGAAAAATTGTATTGATGCACCGGTTTTAACATCTTATCAATGAGATATGCGCCAGTCGATGCTTGTATGTCTGCTGGCTTTGCCGCTGGTGGTCGTCTTTTCCTCATCCCTGCTGGGCGGTATTAAGCAGCGGCCCTACTCGCTGCAGTTTGACCTTGGCGGTATCTAGCCGGCCCTAAATGATTCAGCGCAAATCTGGACATTCCGTCCTTTCACCGCGCTCAGTTTCCAGTATATGCTGTCGCCCCAAAGCGGCATTATTGTCCGTGTGATGAAAGCCAATATCTACAATGATACCCTCACTACTTCGATATTCAAGTATGATCGATCTAACGCCGACCAGAGGTGAGAAATCAGGTCGCTATCCATCGGACCTAAGTTCTATTTACAAAAACGCAAGGGGATCACCCCGTTCTTCCAAACCAGTATGGATATCCTCTTCTGGAAAGTGGTGGCGATTGATTCAGATGATGTCGTCAAGGTGCAGAACGCTGCCGGCGGGAGCACCGATTACGCCGCCACCGAACTAGGCATCACCCTGGGGCTCGGCGTGGAACGACTCTTCTGGCAACGAATCGGCATCACTGCCGGCTTGCATGTCACCTATCTCACCGCCATCGGCACCGATTTTGCTGAATGGGTCAAGCGCAATAGATCGCGGGCGCTGATGCAGTTTACCTTTGCGCTCTCATACAATTTCGGCATCAGGAAAAAGACCCTTAAGGAGAAGTACGAAAAGGAGATGGCGAAGTGGCGTCAGGAGGGTGTGCGCACTATCTATGTCGGTGAAATCGACGAGGAAACGGGCGACACGGTCTTCGTCGATCAGGCGCGCGAGCGGCGTGGCGAGTTTGTGCCGGTCAAGAAAAAACGGGTGGTGGCCGAGGATGACGATGATATGGATGGCATCAGAAACAAGCGGGATAAGTGCCCGGACACACCGCTGGGCGCACTGGTTGACAAGGATGGTTGCCCCTATGATGCCGATGGTGACGGTGTTCCCGACTATCGTGACCGCTGTGCCGGTACCGCGCCCGCGCGGTGATGGACTACTTAATCAAAGCGGGTATCGCCGCCAGCCGTCTCAAGTCAGCCGGCATGGGCAAGACCAACTTCATTGCCTCCAACCGCACGAAATCAGGCCACGCCCAGAACCGCCACGTCGAAATCGAGTTTTCCTATCCCGAAGCCGGATAGTAGCCAGCAAGTGACAGAAATTGCTTTAGATCGTAAGCGGCGGAGATCACAAGGCTGTCCTAGAAGTTAATATGAACGCCAAATGCTGCCATTGCGAGTCCGCCGCAGGCGGACTCGCAATGACGCCACACCTTAGGTTGGCACTATCATTCAGACTGTGTCGCAATAGTGTTCCACGCACTTTTTATGACCCGGCTCTCTCGTATTTCCCTTTCACCGAACGGTTTTTTTACCGTAAGCTCTGCATCCTGTTGATAGACACCATCAAATTGACTGCTGTTTTGTTTTGCGCCTGTTTTTTCTTACTACCTCACGCATAATCCGACACCGGTGTCATACTGAGTTCTGCTATCAGCCCCTTCACTCCAAGGATAGTTATCATCCTCGCCCGCCGCGGCTGCGCTGATTTCAGTATCATTTTCGCCAAACGGATCATCAGTTCTCTCTTTGTTTCCGGCGACGCGGAAATCAATACGAAGAAGACAGCGGTGCTTGACTCGCTGGTGACGTTGCTTCAGCTCTTCCCCAAAGTTACCGCTAACATCTACGGCTATACCGACAACCTGGGACCGGCGGAAGCCAATTTGAAACTATCGGCGAAACGCGCCCGCGCGGTGATGACCTACTTGGTCGAGGCGGGTATCGCCGCCAGTCGCCTCAAGTCGGCCGGCATGGGCAAGACCAACTTCATCGCCTCCAACCGCACCAAATCAGGCCGCGCTAAGAATCGCCGCGTCGAAATCGAGTTTTCCTATCCCGAAGCGGGACAGTAACGAATAGGTTACAGCGCTCTTTGAATCAGCCTCAGGATATCTGTCATCCACCAACGCGGAGCCGACCGTCGCGAAAGTGTACACGACGGCGCCCGAAAAGAGTCGAACCTTCAACGGCATAACTTGTGAAATCTGTCACTTTTGCAATTGACTAAAGGGCCGGGGGTGTCTATAATAATTGCCTTCGACGCGGGCACTGAAGCGGACGTCCGGCGGCGATATTGGTAGTATTAACGGTACTGCTTTTTATTGGATTGGAGAGGTTATGCGTTTATACGAGTATGAAGCCAGGGAGCTGTTTGGCAGATTCAAGATACCGATCCCGGAGGGACAAGTGGTCAACTCACCGGAGGAAGCCGCCAAGGTTGCCCGTGAACTGGGCCTGCCACGCGTCTTGAAATCACAGGTTCTGACCGGCGGGCGCGGCAAAGCGGGAGGGATCAAAATTGTCGAAACTGAGCCTGAGCTTGCTGAGGTTATCCCCAAACTTTTCGACCTGGAAATCAAAGGATTTCCGGTAGAGAAGCTCCTGATTGATCCCAAACTTGATATCGCCCGGGAATTCTATCTCGGCGTCACTATCGACCGTCTCAACTACAAGTTAGTGGTAATCGCCTGCGCTGAAGGGGGTGTTGAAATTGAGGAGACTGCGCGGACGAATCCGGAGAAGATAATGAAGGTTTCTCTTGATGTCGATGAACCGCTCTACTCGTTCGATGCGATCAGGATCGGCAAGTTCCTGAGATTGGCCGGCGATCAGTTGAAGCAGTTTATTCCGATTGCCACCGGTCTCTATAACCTGTTCCGCAAGTATGATGCCAAGCTGGTGGAGATCAATCCGCTGGTGTTGACCGCCGATGGCAAGCTGATTGCCGCCGACGCCCGCATGTCGGTCGATGATGACGCCATGTTCCGTCACCGAGACCTGACGGAGATGGGGATTGTGCAACGCCATGAGGAGGGAGAAATGACCCCTCGCGAACGCCAGGCGACCGAATGGGGGATACCCTACCTTGATCTTGACGGCGATATCGGCATGTTCCCCGGTGGTGCCGGCTTCGGCATCATGGGCAACGACTTCATTCATTACTACGGCGGCAAACCGGCTAATTTCATGGATTCCGGCGGTGGGCCCAGCCCGGAACGGCTGGCCAAGATGCTGGTGCTGCTCGATGAGAATCCTAATGTCAAGGTGATCTTTGGTGCGCGTTTCGGCGGGATCAGCCGTTGCGATGATTTCGCTAAGGGTGTTTTGATTTTCCTCAAGGAGCACGGTCTTTCCAAGCCGATGGTGATGCGCTTTACCGGCAACATGTGGGAAGAGGGCCTGAGAATATTCAAAGAAGCAGAACAAGAGAATCCGCAGCTTTTCGCCAGGATCGAATATCATGGCATCGAAACACCGATTGAGGAAATCTCCCAGCGGGCGGTGGCATTGGCGAAGAAGGTGAAGTGATGGCTATCCTGGTTGACAAGAACTCGCGGGTGCTGGTGCAGGGGATCACCGGCGGCGCCGGCTCATTTCACACCAAGCGGATGCTGGCTTACGGCACCAACATCGTCTGCGGCACCTCACCCGGTAAAGGTGGTCAGACAGTCGAAGGCAAACCGGTTTATGACAGTGTCGAAGAGTGTGTCAAGGAGCAGGGCGCCGATACATCGGTGATCTTCCTGCCGGCACGCTTTGTGAAAGAAGCGGCGATTGAAGCAATCCGGGCGGGTATCAAGTTTGTCGTCGTGGTGCCGGAACATATTCCGATTCATGACATGCTGCTGGTGCGCAAAGAGGCGATGAAGTATGATGTCACGGTAATCGGCGGTAATACCGCCGGTATCATCACACCGGGCGAGGCTAATCTCGGTATCATTCCTGATATCGCTTTCAAGCCGGGTAGGGTGGGGACGGTTAGTCGTTCCGGTTCGCTGACCTACTATGTCGCTGATACGCTGACATCGTCCGGTTATGGCGAAACCACTTGTGTCGGTCTTGGCGGCGATCCGGTGTTGGGCTCTACTTTCGATGAGATTCTCCTTAAGTTTGAAGATGATGATGCAACCAAGGCGGTGGTGATGGTGGGCGAAATCGGTGGTGTCTATGAAGAGCGTGCCAAGGATACCATTGCCCGGATGAAAACGCCGGTAATCGTAATGATCGGCGGTGTTTTTGCACCTCCCGGCAAGCGGATGGGACATGCCGGCGCTATCGTCGAAGGCAGCATGGGTACGGCGGAATCAAAGTTAAAAGTTCTGGAAGAAGCCGGCGCGCATCGCGCACGGACGTTCCTTGACATGCCGCGTATCCTTGAGAAGCTGGGAGTATAGGAGGAAGGTTTGTCGAAACCACGATGGTTTCAACCTACGTTGCTTGTAGATCGAAAGTCTTGCACTTTCGACATTCACGCACAGCGTGAAGCAGGCCCAGGATGACTGAGATACTGGCGGAAGTCTATCGCAACAAGACAGTCGAATCGGTGCACTATGGTTCGATTGTCGTCAGCGATAACAAGGGCGATATACTCTATTATTGCGGTGATCCGGACAAGATCACCTACACCCGCTCGTCGGCGAAAGCATTCCAGTTTATTTCTGTCTATGAATCGGGCGCGATCAAGAAATTCGGCTTTGATCTGCGGCAAATCGCCGTCATGCTTGGCTCTCATAATGGTAGTGACTTGCATCAGCAGGTGGTCAAATCAAACCTGGAATTGATTGGTCTCGATGAATCATACCTGAAATGCGGCACCCATGTTCCTTATGAGCTAAAGCTGAAGGGATATGTCCCATACGAAGGCCAGACTTTCTCACCGTTGGCACACAACTGTTCCGGCAAACATTCCGGCCAGTTGGCGCTGGCGTTACAGTTGGGTGATGATCCGAAAGACTATATCGAACCGGACTCGAAAACGCAAAGGATGGTGCGCGAATCATTCAGCGATTTTTACGACTACCCGATCGACAAGATGCAGATGGGTATCGACGGCTGCTCGCTGCCTAATTATGCGCTACCTCTGAAGAACATGGCAAAAGCATACGCCACCCTGGTTACGAGAAATGTGAAGTCGACTATCCGCCGGCAGGCGTGCGAGACTGTTATCCGGGCGATGAGTGAGCATCCTTTGATGGTGTCGGGCAACATGCGTGCCGACTTGGCGGTAGCGGAGGCGTGTCACGGTGAGGTGATCCTAAAGGTGGGTGGTGAGGCAGTTGAACTAATCGGCATTCTCAAACGCGGCCTCGGTGTCGTTATCAAGATCGCCGACGGCAACAGCCGTGCCATCGGGCCGGTGATTGTCGAGGTCCTACGCCAATTGGCGGTTATTGACGCCGATCAGGTGAAAAGCCTTGCCCCAACGGCTCGTCCGCAGTTATATAATCAGAGAAAGATCAGGATCGGCGAGATAGTGCCGGCCTTTAAGCTGAAGCGAGGTTGACGCCGCCAGCGACGCCTTGCTGATGATACAACAAGCAACCGGGGATTGGCCTGAGGAGGGAATGTCAGTGGATCATTTTTCCGAGCCTTACCGAATTAAAGTTGTCGAGTCGATCAACCTGATTTCTCGTGAAGAGCGGGAGCGAAGGATTCAGGAAGCGCACTTCAATGTCTTCAACCTGAGATCGGAAGATATCTTCATCGATCTACTGACCGACTCCGGCACCAGCGCCATGAGTGACAACCAATGGGCGGGAATGATGCTGGGAGACGAGGCCTACGCGCAATGCCGCAACTATGAGCATTTCCAGGCGGCCCTGCGTGATGTGTTCGGCTTCAAACATTTCATTCCCGTACATCAAGGGCGTGTGGCGGAAAACCTGTTGTTCAGCACGATCTGCAAGAAAGGCGACTATATCCCCAACAATAC
>JAGLUH010000280.1 GCA_023134875.1 Candidatus Zixiibacteriota bacterium | reverse complement strand
CGACGTTGTCTATCTGATCGATTACGTTTTTGGCGGCGGGCCACCCCCTGACCCGCTTCTGGCTGGTGATGTCGACTGCAACGCGCTGGTCAATATCGCCGATGTGGTTTATCTGATAAACTTTATCTTCGGCGACGGGCCCGAACCGTGCGCGGGATGTCCGTAGGCTGTAGCAGAGGTGTCACGCCCCAAGAGGTCGTGACCTACAACACTGGGGTGGGCAAATCGCTCACAGTCCAAGGGGTGCGGTAGCCAGTATTACGTATTGACAATAGGGAAAAACTTTGTATACTGAAGTATCCAACTTTGCCTGACAGCGGAGGGTGTCTGATTGAGAATTTTTCTTCTTGCCGGGGGATAGATATGAGAAAGCTTGTTTGTCTTTTGCTGGTGGTGGTTGCAGCGCAAATAAGCTTTGCCACTGTAATCCACGTACCGAGTGAACAACCGACGATACAGGCGGGGATTAACGGCGCCGAGGGTAGTGCTGCGGTTTCAACGATCGGAAGTAATTGCACAGGTGATCTTCGCAAGTCAAGGCATGTGTGGCACGTGTATCCAGACGGTTCTGGTGATGCACCCACTATTCAAGCGGCCTATGATTCATGCAGCCCTGGCGACACGATACTGCTTGCAGAGGGCGTTTATACTGGGGAGGGAAACCGCATCGTACAGATCGTATATACGCCTGTCGTAATAAGATCTGTTCAGGGCCCCGAGGTAACCATAGTAGACGCGGAATATCTTTCGGCCGGTATGCACTTTGGGTATGTTGATTCAACCACAAGACTTGAAGGCTTGACTATTCAGCACGGAAGAGGTTTCGGGATATTCGTGTTTGCTGCATCACCCATAATTACTGATTGTATCATAACCGATAACTACAGTTTTGAGGATGGCGGTGGGATTTACTGCAACCACTCGTCACCAACCTTTATCGACTGTAGCTTTATAGGAAACTATGCTCCTCAAAACGGTGGCGCTTTCTACTGCGGACCCTACGGAACTCTAACGTTGATAAACTGCCTGTTTGTCGACAATGTGGCTGATCAAAGTGGCGCTGCTATCTACTCAGACCTGACTTGGTGGCCAACGATCATCCGCAATTGTCTATTTGCCAGCAACCACTGTGAGCAAGGAGGGGTGGTCACCTTTACGGCCAATTCCCCCCAATTTACCAGTTGTACATTTGCCAATAACTCCAGAGGGATATACGCATTGGAGCATCCGTATGCTAGCTTTGACAGTTGCCTCATCGCTTTCAATCATGATGTGTCAGTTTTCTGTGACTCTGAAATGATCGAAGGATCAGTCTTTGCGTGTTGCGACATTTACGGAAATCTTCTCGGTGACTGGGTGAGTTCCTTTGCTGACCAGCTTGGAACCAATGGCAACTTCTCGCTTGATCCTCAGTTCTGCGATACAACCTCGGCCAACTGGTTCATTAGAGAAACATCCCCATGCGCGCCCGCTAATAACGACTGCGCGTCGCTAATTGGTGCCCTAGGCATTGGTTGTATCTTTATTTGTGGCGATGCTGATGGCGATGGCATGGTAAACATCGCCGACGTTGTTTACCTGATCAACTACATCTTCAGCGGCGGGCCTCCTCCTGACCCACTTCTGGCAGGCGATGTCGACTGCAACAGCATGGTGAATATCGCTGATGTGGTTTACTTGATCGACTATATCTTCGCCGGTGGGCCCGAACCGTGTGCGGGGTGCCCGTAGTAGAGGCGTCACGCCCCAAGAGAGGCTGTGATCTACAGGTTGCGCTTAAATTTAATCTTACCGGCTACGTCGTCCAGGGAAGATCGTTAAACAGTTTCATCGCCTCGGCGAGGTGATTACTCGCCGCCTTGACGAAATCAACCTTGCGTTCCTTCTCCAACCTCGCATTGACCTCTTTGAAGTCAACCCGATCATTGCCGGAGATGATGCAAAGATTGTCGATTCTCTTGTCATAGGAATCGAGCCGGAAAACCTGCCACAACTCTCCCTTCAGGGTCTGCCAGACAGCAGGATCGATATCCGGGTTGAATAACTTCGCCAGGAAATTGTAGGTTACCCGGGCGGCGCTCATCGTTCGTTTCCGGTTGTCGATCCGCCTGCCATTCCTGGGATCAGTCCAGATATAATTGACAACATCGGGAAGCACCCGCATTTCCGCATGCCCCACATTCGGCAGAGCGCTCTCCAAGTAATACCAGGGAAAGCAGGAATTGATATCCTCCCGCCAACCGGAGAAGGTCTCGTGGCTGAAAGTGTCCTGCAGGGCGTGAAATGCAATCCCCAGTTGAATCAGGTCACCCTTCTGTGAAGCTCTGTATACCAGTTTGCGCGCGCGCGCATTGTTGCGAGTAGTCATCCAGGGATGATCGTGGTCGGAACCGGGAATAAAATGAAACGGTATCAGAACCGACAGTTGCACCTGCGTATCTTCCCAGTTTCCCAGGATAGCCGCCTGGGTCTGGATTCCGTACAGGTCAGCTTCAGTCAGATCGTCGGTATACTGATTCGCCCAGGCGATTGTCTCGGCATCATTGACGGACAGACCGATCTTCATAGCGAGAGCATAGGTCAAATAGAAATGAACATCCTTCTGCATGTGATTCCCTCCTTCCTGGGGAGAAATTACGAGACAGTATGTTCGGTGGCAAGGTCTTTCTTGCGGTTGCCGGATTCCTCGCAACGACACGGTTTTGGGGGCAGGCAAAGCCTTGCTCGCCCACAAAGATGAGAATCATTTGGAATTGTCGAATTAATCGTTGTCGGTTCGCGGCAACACCGCCCAGTTGAGCTTGTTGCGCAGGATTTCGTAGAACGAGTGTTGCGGCAGCGTTACCAGCTTGCAGGTATGCGCGGCCTGCTGTACGCTGACCTCATCACCGGAGACCAGCGGTACGGATACCTGGCCGTCGATGGTCAGCAAGGCGGACTTATGCCTGGAACTGACCTTGACCAGGACACGATCATCGCCGCTGAACAGAAGGGGTCGCGCCGCCAGCGACTGGGGCGCCATCGGCGCAATGACAATGGCATGCATCATCGGGTTCAGAATGGGGCCGCCGACCGCCGCATTATAGGCCGTTGAACCAGTGGGCGTGGAAACAATCAAGCCGTCAGCCCGGTAGGTGCAAATGAATTCCTCGTTCACATGAAGATTGAGTTCAATCAGACGCGCTACGTCACCGCGGTCAATCACCACCTCGTTGAGCGCATACATTTCAGGTACGCCATTGGTGCCGAGCACGCTTGTCTTGAGGAGCATTCTCTCCTCGATTCGGTGCTCTCCCGCCGCGATCAGATCAAGGCTGCGCTCCGCCTCTGAAGATGTCACCTGGGTAAGGAAGCCAAGCGAACCCAGATTGATCCCCAGTATCGGTATCCCCGAATCGCCGACCAGCCGCGCCGTTCCCAGCAGCGTGCCGTCGCCGCCCAGCGAAATAACATAGTCGGAAAAGCGGGGCAACTGATGGCGATCAACGACCTTCTCAGCGGCAACATCAAGACCACGCAACTCCTGGCAGACACGGTAATCATGCCCGTTGGCGTCGATCCATCGGATCACGGTATTGGTGACATTCTCGGCGTCGGGACGCTTGAGATTGGCGGTTATTCCAAAGCGCACTACTTACGACCCCTGGCTGTCATCTTGATCACATCACTGCGCAGGCGGGAAGTGCCGCTCTTCTTGATAGTAAGGGAACGTTTTCCTTCGGCGGCGAGAAAACCCTCCACGGCGTCGGCGATTCCTTCCGGATGTAGTGAGATCAATTTCAGCAGGATATCGCGGTGACCATGCTCAACGAATTGATCAGGAATACCGAGGCGATGCAGCCTGATATTGCTTCTGCCGGTATCGGCGAGCCAATCGTTTATACCGGAACCAAAGCCGCCGATCAATGACCCCTCTTCCACCGTAATGAGCTTCATATGTTTGTCCACGATATCGACAAGCATAGCCTGATCAAAGGGTTTGATAAAGCGGCAATTGATTACGGCGACATCAACACCCTTCTCGGCAAGCAGAGTCGCAGCCTTCAAGGAACTGTCGACCATCGAACCAACCCCAAGGATAGCGCCATCCCTACCCTCCCGGAGGTATTCCCAACTGCCCCAAGCCAAATCGTCGCGTTCCTGCAACTTACCCTCGGGAATATCGGCACGGGGAAAACGAATGGCGGTTAGGCCGGTCAGATTCGCCAGCGCCAGCCGGAGTAGTTGCGTTAGCTCGGTACCATCCCGCGGGGCACAGATTTGCAGGTTGGGAACCGGGCGCAGGTAACTGATATCAAAGCAACCGTGATGAGTGGGCCCGTCATCGCCCACCAGGCCGGCACGATCAATCGCCAGCAAAACTCCGAGTCTCTGCAGGGCCAGGTCGTGGATGATCGGATCGAAGGCTCTTTGCAGAAACGTCGAGTACACCGCCAGAACCGGCTTCCTGCCTTTGCACGCCAGCCCGCCGGCAAAAACTGCGGCATGCTGTTCGGCGATGCCGACATCAAAGAAACGATCGGGCAGTGTTCGCGCAAACTTATCCAGTCCGGTTCCGTTGCGCATCGCCGCCGTCACCGCCACTATTTTGTCATCCTGCTGCGCCAGGTCAACAAGTGTCTCCCCGAATGCCCTGGTGTAGGCGATTGCACCCGAACTGGCCGGCTTGCCGGTAATTTTGTCGAAGCTGCCGATACCATGCAGGCGACAGTCATCTTCCTCGGCAGGCCGATAACCTTTGCCTTTCACCGTGCGGATATGCAGCAACCTCGGCCCGGAGAGTGACTTCAGTTGACTCAAAATACGAATCAAGCCGGAAATGTCATGCCCGTCTATCGGGCCAAAATACCTTATGCCCAGCTTCTCAAAAAATACCCCCGGCACCAGGACATTCTTGATCGACTGATCAACCCGACTGACGGCATCCCGAAACTGCGAACCACCCTTTACTTTGCCCGCCAGATCCCAAATCAAACTCTTCATTTTGTTGTAGGTCTGATCAGTCAGCAAACCGGCGAGGTACTCATGTATCGCGCCGACACTGGGAGATATCGACATTGAGTTGTCGTTGAGAATGACGATCATGTTGCGCTGTGAACTGCCCAGGTTATTCAGACCCTCATAGGCCATGCCGCCGGTCATCGCGCCGTCGCCGATCACCGCTACTACCTGATGATCCTCACCGGCAAGATCGCGACCAACGGTAAGGCCGTATGAAGCGGAAATCGAGGTGGAGGCATGTCCGGCACCATAGGAATCATGTTCCGACTCAGTGGTCCTGGTGAAACCGGAGAGACCCTGATACTGCCTGATGGTCGGCATCTCCTTGCGGCGACCGGTCAACATCTTGTGAACATAACATTGATGCGCCACATCCCAGACGATCTTGTCGGTCGGGCTGTCAAAGACATAATGCAACGCCAGCGACAACTCCACCACACCCAAGTTGCCGCCCAGATGTCCACCGGTATGCGAC
This sequence comes from Candidatus Zixiibacteriota bacterium, assembly GCA_023134875.1. Lineage (GTDB taxonomy): Bacteria > Zixibacteria > MSB-5A5 > CAIYYT01 > CAIYYT01 > JAGLUH01. Next base: position 6,002 of record JAGLUH010000280.1, on the reverse strand, counting down.
AGGGTGCTGATCAGGAACTCACGAATCTCCGTCGCCAGTTGCGGCAGTAACTCTACCGGCAGCTTTTTTAAGTCAATAGGGGAATCGATACTGTCTAGCAAGTTACTCATCATTCTCTAAGCCAATTCAATTAACCGTTAATGCTCCCGGGAAAGAATGTAATCCGCTAGGTGGCAAAAGACTTCCTTGTTTTGAAAATCGGCCAGAGTCGCCTTGGCCTCGGCAATAAGCCGGGCGGCAATCTCCCTGGAGCGCACCAACCCGACCACCTTGGGATAGGTCGCCTTGGCGAGACGATTATCAGCGCCGACACTTTTGCCCAGCAGTTGCGGATCGCCCTCGATATCAAGGATATCATCGACGATCTGAAAGGCCAGTCCCAGCTTCCGACCAAATGCTTCAAACATCTCGATTGTTGATGACGGCGCTTCTGCCAGCATGGCTCCCAGTTTAACGGATGCGGTTATCAGCGCTGCCGTCTTGTGCTTATGAATGTCTTCCACCTGGGCAAGCGTGACATCCTTCCCTTCCGCCTGCACATCCCTGACCTGTCCGCCCAGCATACCGCCGGTGCCAATGGCGCGGCCCACCTCGGCGACAATATCGCTGTTGCCGGTCTCGGCCAGCAGCACAAAAGCCAGCGCATGCAGGGCGTCGCCCGCCAGCACGGCGACATATTCAGGATACTGACGATGCAGGGTCGGCTGCCCGCGACGAAAATCGTCATCATCCATGCAGGGGAGGTCGTCATGGATCAGAGAATAAGTATGCAGCAACTCAAGAGCACAAGCAGGCGCCATGATAGCGTCGCCCTTGCCGCCGGTAGCCTGATAGGAAGTAATTGCCAAGATCGGCCTGAGCCGTTTCCCACCAGCCAGCACCGAATAACGCATCGCCTCATGCAACTCCGCAGGGGATGAACCTACCGACGGCAGCAAACTATCCAAACAGGAATCAATTTTCTGCTGTAAGGAAACAAAGAGAGATGTATCGGCCATAAGAGTATCAGTCATCCTCGAACTCAAATTTCTCCAGGTGCAGTTTTTCACCTTCAGCGACCAGCTTCTTGACCTCTTTCTCCACCGCCGCCAGTTTCTGCGAACAATACGAAGAGAGCTTCATCCCCTCCCGAAACAGCTTAGTCGCCTCTTCCAGTGGCAGGTCCCCCTGCTCCAGTTTCGCGACCAGCTCCTCGAGTCTTTTTAAGCTTCGTTCAAAATCGTTCTCAGTCATTGTCGAATCGCTATCTGACGGTTATAAAGCCTGAAGCCGCCGAAAGTTGAAAATAATTCATTTCGCCGGTAGCGCAACCCCCTTTATCCGAAAAGCAGGATAATTGTCTCTGTCTACTCGATCCGCGCCGTCCGTCTCCCCTTAGCGAAGGTAATCTCAACCTGGTCTTTAACTGTGAGCGATGCTGCGTCAGTAATAATTCTGCCATCATCAGTAGTACGGACAATAGCATAACCGCGCCTTAGCACATTATCCGGAGAAAGTGTCAGCAGTTTCTGCGCCAGCATTTCCAAGCGATTGTGCTGATACAGCAGGTAACTTTCAGTGGCACCCCGGAACCTGGTCTTTAGTTCATCAAAACACTGATAGCTACTCTCCAGTAGAACCTCCGGTCGGGCCAGAACGCGCGATTCAATGGCACGTGAGAGACGCTGCTTATACTCGCCGACAATCCGCTTCAGGGCGGCTGGCAAACGTGTTTGTGATTGCTCCAGAAACGAGACGATTGCGGCGGCATCATAGGTAGCCAGTTCGGCGGCGGTGGAAGGGGTCGGCGCGCGCAGGTCGGCGGTAAAATCGGCAATGGTAAAATCGATTTCATGACCTACAGCGGACATGATCGGAATCGCCGATGCGGCGATAGCGCGAGCCACCGGTTCCTCATTGAAGGCCCACAAATCCTCCAGCGAGCCGCCACCACGACCGACAATCAAGAGATCAACCTGTCCATAGCGGTTAAAATCATCTATTGCAGCCACAATATCAGCAGCGGCACCGGCACCCTGTACCCTGGTGGAACGCAAGACAAGCCTGATCATCGGTGCGCGTCGTCGACAGATATTGATGATATCCCTCACTGCCGCGCCCGTGGGCGAAGTGACAATACCGATTGCCGCCGGATAGCGGGGGATCGGCCTTTTCCTTTCGGGATCAAAGAGTCCCGCCGCCGCCAGCTTCGCTTTCAGTTTTTCAAACTGCTGCTGCAGGCTGCCGACGCCGACTGGCTGGAGACGATTGATCCGAAGCTGGTAGTACCCGCCCTTCTCATAAAGGGTCAGGTCGCCGAACGCGCGTACCATAAGGCCATCTTTCAAGTCCAGTCTAAGCCCGCGAGCGGCGAATTTCCAGATAACCGCTTTTAACTGGGCGGAACTGTCTTTGAGGGTGAAATAGCGATGACCGGAACTGTGGTGCAGGTAATTCGATATCTCTCCCTCCACCCAGACAGAACCAAACTCAGATTCAAGCACCGACTTGATATCGCGGGTGATTTCACTGACCGAGTAGACTTTCTCAGGAACATGTTCTGCGCTCATAGCCTGAGTCTACTCAAGTTTGCTGGAATTGCCAACCAGTTTTGAGGTTTTGGAATTTACTGCCAGCGCAAACTTGCACTGCAATGAAAAAACTGGATAAAAGTGTCGTAAATGCTAACGCTTTAAGTGATGTGCCACAATACATAGTCTGTCAATGAGTTACTGACTTGCGGTCTCTTCGGGGGGGTTGGCAGGTGTCGGATTTCCTTACAATTTTACAATAAGTCAAAAACCGCATCCTGCTAAGTTATTGTAATACAACAGGAACTGTTGTTCAATTTTTTGGCAGTCTATTTGCTTGAGTTTATAATGATCTTGGCCAGTAGTGTCCATAAGAGCTTTCCACCTGGGCAGAGGCTTTGACACTGAGTCTCTGCCTCTCTTTTTTGCCAACTTTGGACCAAGGGCGGACGAGACTGCCGCTGTCAGATGAATTGCTCCTTAATAATCGGCGCAGGTGCAGTCCGTTCCTGGTGCCGGCCCGCCCGCAAAGATATAGGAGATAAAGTAAACAACATCAGCAATCGATACCGACATCGAACAGTCGGCATCGCCGGAACCGATCGCATGAGGTGTTGGCGCCGGCCCGCCGCCGAAGCAATAATTTATAAGGTATACTACATCACTGATATTGTAAAACCCATTACCGTCGGCATCACCAACCAGCCAGGTACAACTGGGACCGAACTGCACAATGACGGTTTCGATGGCACTGCCGCCTGATTTCTGGTTCTCGGCATCAAAGGCATACACCTGGTAGTAGAAAGTATCCTCTACCAATCCCTCAACCAGAATAGTGGTGTCGGGATGCTGGCTGGCAAGCTGGATGGTCTCGGCGAATACGTCAAGGGGATAAATATCGTCGATGTACCAGCCTTCCTCGTTGACATAGGCATCACTCTTGTAGCGGAAACGCATACTGATATCCTGTGCGGCGTAACTGCTTAGATCGAATTCGGCCAGAATCCATCCGCCTGAGTAACCGGTAATACCATTGCCCATGTTGCTGCCGTTCGGGTTAGAGGTGGTAGTGATATTTCCGGCGATATTCACCCATGACTGACCGCCATCGGTTGAGACCTCGACATAGCCATAGTCCCAGTCAGGCTCGATATCATACCATGTCCAGAATCTAAGGGTGTCGTCCGGATTCACGCAAATCGACTGTTTCGCGGTGACCCGGTTGTCGAGATTGCTGCTGCTCTGGCTGTAGTAGGAAGTCAGACCGGAATGGGCTCGGGCGGTAGACAAAATAAAGCCATCTTCCTGCCAGTTGGCACCGCCTGATTCCAGATCGTCAGTTGTCCGGCTCAAATCACGGTATTGCCAGACCTCAAAAGCGACCGCCGGATTGGTTGTATCCTCATGATTCCAGGCAAGTGTGAACGCGGCGGTTTCAACCGTATCCACGGCATGAATGGTCGGTGGCGCCGGTACCCGCAGCTTTTCCGGATTCTCGGCAAATCTGGCGTAGTAGAGATTGGCGCCCAGGTTCTCCTCCACCAGCGGTGTGATACGAGAGGTGGGCGGCCAGTAATTGTCGCTATAGCTGCCCACTTCGATGGTGATAGCGTAGTTCTTATTTTTCAGCGTCTGCTCGCCATATCCCCAGTCATCAGTAGTGCCGTTAGTAAGATAGAGCGCATGCGACGGCTCCGGAGTATAGCTATTGTACTGGGAAGCGGAGTCACCAAGCGCCGTAAAGATATCATTGTCGGGAGTGATGAAGTAATCGTAGCCCCAGGGCCAGATAATCAGGTTCGAGTAAGAATGATAAGTAATCGTGATGACAAATTCGCGCGACATGATGAAGTCACGTTGCATCTGGGTTTCCGGCTCGGAAAAGGGCCCAGTGCCGCGATAGGTTACGCTGCCTGGATTCGGCGAGGAACCATTATCATCATAGCCCCACTGGTACCCATAGTTGCGATTGAGGTCGACGCCCCATTCGCCGCCGCCGTTATTGCGCCGATTCTTGCGCCACATGCCGCCGCCGCCAGGATCAGTTTCGTAATTGTATTGATATCCGTCCGGATTCTCGCAGAGGCAGAAGAACATCTCGCGGTTATCGATTAGGTAAGTTACCTGGGGAACGATGCCATAATTATTGGTAAGGTAACGCAGGTAGTAAACCAGGACTTCAGGTGTAATCACCTCGCGGGCGTGGATGGCGGCATTGTAGTAAATCTCCAGTTCATCTTCGTCGACTAAGGGATTATCGGATACTTTCATCACGTAGATATCTCGACCTTCTATGCTCTGGCCGATTGACCATTTCGGTTTGACGATCAGCGGATTCTCGCTGGCGATCGAATCCATCACCAGTTCGATCTCGGCCAGCGTCCGGTAACCACCCATCGAACCTCCCATCGCCTCCCGGCAGTCGAGTCGACTCTGCAAGTAGGTAATCAGATCGGCAATCAGGACTTCATAGCTGAGACCGGCTTCATCAAGAATAGTCAGTTCCGATACTGGCAGAACCACCTCGATGAAATCATCCCCATAGTAAACCCGGTCGAGATCAAGGGAGATAACTTTAAGATAGTCAGCCTTGGTGTCGATCTTGATTTTGACCTGAGAAAGTTGCTGCGTGTCGCCGCAGATTGTTTGTCCTGGAAATGAAATGACCAGCAGGGCCGCCGCCAGCAAGAATAGTGTAGGTCGCATGTCTGTTGCTCCTTTACCTTGTTGCTCAAAAAAATAATACTCGTGAGCAGCCCCTCATTCAATCGATAACAATATAGCGGAAAAGCTATGTTTTCGCAAGCTTGATTTCGTTATCAGGCAAGGGTTCCGGCTGCTCTATCGCAGTAGTCGATCTATTTGGCAGGGTGATAGTGAAGGTGGTCCCTTCTCCGGGAGTGCTGACGCAATTGACCTCTCCCTGGTGGGTGATAATCCATTTGCGTACCAGGGAAAGCCCCAGACCGGTTCCGTCAGCCTTGCCGCTGGTATAGAAGGGATTGAATACTTTAGCCACTTGATCCTGTTCCATGCCGACACCGGTATCAGACACTCGCATTTCCACCAGATCAACATCAGCAAGATACTTCACGGTGATATTGATTTCACCACCGGCAGCACAGGCATCAATGCTGTTCTGCACCAGGTTCTTGATACTATTGGTAATAAGCAGCGGATCACAGTAGATGAGCGGCAGATCATGGTCGACGGCGAAACTTGAGACTATTCCCTTCTCCTCAAGCGGGTGGGCGAAATGATCTTCAAGTACACACTGCATCTCTCTGAATTCCACCCGCCGGCGTTTCACTTCTCCCGGCGCCGAATAGCTGAGGAACTGCTTCAGCATCTTCTCAGTGGATTTCGCTTCCCGCAACAGGCTGGCGGCAATGTGGGAAAACTGATCATCACCGGAAGCCAGTTTTTGCAGCAGTTGCGTAAAGCCGATCATCGCCGCCAGAGAATTGCGCAACTGGTGCGCCAGTCCCGCCG